>JAISKI010000046.1 GCA_031261265.1 Candidatus Peribacteria bacterium | reverse complement strand
GAGACCTATATCAATAGTAAGCCTAGGAAAGCACTATGATATAGGACTTCACGGGAAGTATTTCATAGCACGAACCTCCATCTTCTTTAACCTGTGCATTTCGACTTGTAATTAATAATAATTATATTATATATTATACATATAAATTATGAAAACGGTTGCTGATATATATATATAGATTTTTTAAAAAAGTTGACGAGAATTTTTTTAGGGGTATACTTGGAGGTAGATGATTTTATTTCTTATTCCTTTATTCAAATGAAAAAGTTGCCCCTTCTTTCCCTTATCGGAGTAGCCTTAGTAGCACTCTCTTTTATCGCCTTGAACTCGAATCCAGAAGTGGAAGTGACTCTGTATGATGTCATTAGCTCTGATTCTCTCGAAGAGTCAACACTGGAACCGGCACCAGACCCAGAGACTCCATCTGCTTCAGAGCATTCATCAGCAGATGAGGCTGACGATGAAGAAATCTTAAATATGCCTGATGAGTTGCCCAATCCTATCGAGGAGCTACCACCAGCAGATGAGTCTGATGAGGAGGACTTGCCCTCCTCTGATGAAATAGCAGAAAATGCAGAACCTGTGGAGGCAGAATCTCTTGTCGATACTACCGCTTTTAATGCCAGCACTGATATCCAGCTCACCGCAGTCATCTCTGAAGCTAATCAGACCGTAGTGTTGAATAAGTACTTCGCCAATGCCTTTACGGTAGACCGAGGAGATGGTTCAGCTGTACAGAATGTGACCGCAGCGATAACACATACGTATACAGGAGCAGGTATCTATTACATTACCCTGACTAAGACACCAGCGAGGTGGCTCTTTGCAACTACCTTAGTACCTCTGATTCCCAAAGCCTGAACTACAGCAAGTAATGTGTATGTCTCCTCTATGCCTCCGATGTCCCTTTTTGGAACCAGTGCGGCTTCGGTAGGAATCAATTTTTTTGCCCACTTTAATAGGGATGGAGCGTTGACGAGTTTACCAGTAGGAAGCTTCAATACGAGTAGTATATCAGGAACGGTAGGAGACAACTTCTTCTACAGCTTCAACGCTAATGGGACCTTAGCGAGTTTACCAGCAGAAAGTTTCGATATGAGTCATATCACCACTGTAGGAAGCAACTTCTTTAATTCCTTTAATTATAATGGGACACTGACGAGTTTACCAGAGTGAAGTTTTGATACCAGTAGTATATCAGGAACGGTAGGAAACTCCTTCTTCGCTTACTTCAATGGTAAGGGAGTGTTGACGAGTTTACCAGCAGGAAGTTTCGATACGAGTCATATCACTACCGTAGGAGACCGCTTCTTCTATTACTTCAACTCTGAAGGAGCGTTGGCGAGTTTACCAGAGTGAAGCTTCAATACGAGTAGTATATCAGGAACGGTAGGGACCTACTTCTTCGCTTACTTCAACTCTGAAGGAGCGTTGGCGAGTTTACCAGTAGGAAGCTTCAACACGAGTAGTATATCAGGAACGGTAGGAGACTACTTCTTCGATCACTTCAATAGGGATGGAGCCCTGACGAGTTTACCAGTAGGAAGCTTCGATATGAGTCATATCACCACCGTAGGACTCCTTTTCTTTGCTTATTTCAACCAGAGTGGAGCCCTGACGAGTTTACCAGTAGGAAGCTTCAATACGAGTAGTATATCAGGAACGGTAGGAGTCCAATTCTTCGCTCAATTTAACTATAATGGAGCCCTGATGAGTTTACCAGCAGGAAGTTTCGATACGAGTCATATCACCACTGTAGGAAATGAATTCTTTTATTACTTCAACAATAGTGGAGCACTGACAAGTTTACCAGTAGGAAGTTTCGATACGAGTAGTATATCAGGCACGGTGGGAACTCACTTCTTCTCCTCGTTTAACTCTGAAGGAGCGTTGACGAGTTTACCAGAGTGAAGTTTCGATACGAGTAATATCACCACTGTAGGAATGAACTTCTTCCTTCGCTTCAACTTTGAAGGAGCACTGACAAGTTTACCAGTAGGAAGTTTCGATACGAGTCATATCACCACCGTAGGAAACAACTTCTTCGCTTACTCATTTTGCAATAATCAGCTCAGTAGAGATACTATCCTACAAGTAGCGAGTAAACGGAATCTTGACCAGACAAATCTAAATAATAGATATCGAGTCTTTGATTGGACTTTCTCTGGAAATGCAGTGACAGGAAGTGTCACAGAAGCAGATATCCCTCAGCTAGCCTTCAATCCTAATAGTGTAAGGAATACTTTTGCTGGTACCAATCTGACTACTACGAGTGCTAATTATCAGAACTGGGGACTCCTTCAACTTACTCCCCCTAATGCAATTGTATTTTATACCCCAACCTCAGGCACACGAACCAGCGGAACCGTCCTCGCCACCCTTACTGCTAATAAACCTCTTTTACCTCTCACATGACGAACAGATTTAGGAAGCTGAACTATCTTCACACAATCCTTTTCTGAGAATACAGGATTTAGCTTTATCATCACCGATCAAGACGGACTAACAGGGATTGTAAATGTCTTGATCAATAATATTGATACTGCTGCTCCTAGCATCTCTTCTGTTATGGGTACTCCTACTGCTCCTACTACTGGTAGTGTTGTCATTACCATTACTGCCTCTGATGCTGGTGCTGGACTCAATGACTTTGCTTACAGTTTTGATGATGGTGATTCTTGGCAAGCTACTACCACTAAAGTTTTCACAGGAAATCAAATGGTTTCTGTAAAAGTCAGAGATGCTGTGGGGAATATTAGTTCTTCAACTTATGAAATCAGTAATATTATTATCCCCCCCGTTTGTTCTGTCTCTTACTCAACTCTTGCTCCAACTAATCAACCCGTACTAGTGACCTTAACGGGATGTAATAAGTCCGTAACTCCACGACCACAAAGTATTGAACTAACAGAAAATGGGACAGGAATATTTGAATTTAATGATGGAGTAGGAAATACTGGTAGTGTAGAGTATGAGGTAGAGAATATCGATACAACGCCACCAGTTGCAATTACTGACTATGAACCTCAAGAGGTTTCTGAGGATCCGATTATTGTGATTATTACCTTAGATAAGCCAGGAACTGTTCCTGGATGGACCTTAGTCTTAAGCTGAGCATATGATGAAGATGAAGGATTTGGAACGGTGCGAACCAAAACCTATACTGAGAATGCCACGGAAGAAGTGATATTTTATGATGTCCTAGGAAATGAGGGAAGTACAACTGTAGAAGTCACTACAATCCTTTCTCCGAGTGATGAGACAAGCAATTGATGAGATGGAGGAGGGGGATCATCATTGATTGCTGACAAATGTCCTGCTGGAGACTTCTCATCAGGTTATTATGATGGTGAATGTGGAACAGAAGAACACTATGCCCCAGACGAAGAAGATTCTACGAAAACTCTCTATGAAACTGTTTACCAGCGAGCTAAAGGCTATGGAATCACCACTGCTTACACCTATGAAGACGCAAGGATCTCTGATGCTATCCTCAGACAGGAAATGGCAAAAATGATCTCTACGTATGCTATTAAATTACTTGATAAGACCCCTGATACATCAAAAGTAGAATGTACTCAATTCCAAGATGTTTCTGAAGTTCCAACAGAATTGCAACCGTATATCATTCAATCTTGTCAATTGGGTCTGATGGGAATGCACGGTGATGGAATCCAAGTTCAAGATAACTTCTTCCCTAAAAGTTTTATCTCGAGAGCTGAAGTAGGTGCTATTCTTTCCAGACTTTTTCGAGGGACTACCTATGCTACCCAAGAAGGTGATGAAACCTACTATACTAGACATTTACAAGCTTTGAAAAAAGCAGGGATTATGAACTTTATCTCTAATCCTGATATGCTAGAACTCAGAGGTAATATCCTCTTGATGCTCTGGAAAAGTGTGACGAAATAACCTCTTACTGTCATTTGCCATGCTTCCTCGCAATGACGAGGTGTTGGTGTCTCGCAATGACGTGGTGTTTCCCTTGTTTTTGCTCTGGATTTCCTTACCTTATACGGACATAAATTTAGCAATCCTTAGAGCATTGAATGCCTTATAAAATCTTCGGCTGTAAAGTAAATAAATTCTATATTAACCAACGACTCGCTTATTATGGGAATAAGCCAGATACTTTTTTGATTGCAACCTGCGTAGTGACGGATAGAGCAAAAAATAAACGACTCAAAGAAGCCCTCAAAGCCTTAAAAAGCTGAATGCATATTGCCATCACAGGCTGTGGAACCTTAGAAAAAGGAAAACTAATTTCTGAGGCAGATTTTTTCTCTATTTACCCAGAATTACTTGCCTATCAAGGGAAGATTGAACTTTTAGGGGAAGGTCCTGCTTTGTGAACAACCCCTCCCCCCTTTGAGTACCTCCCCTGACAGGGAGGGAAACTCTATGGGAACGAAGATAAAGAGAATGTACAGTTTACCCCGCAGTACAGCGGAGAGGGAGCCTGAGGAGTTAAGTTTACGAAGGCGGAAGAGGGGGTTGCTATACAAAAACAAAAGTGGCTTGCTAATGGGTATCTCTACACCAAACATTTCATTCTCATCCAAAACGGTTGCGACAATCACTGCTCATTTTGCCTCACAGTAAAAAAAAGAGGACCTCACCGAAGCAGACCTTTAGCCGACATCATCACAGAAATCCAGCAAATTGAAGCCCAAGGAGGAAAAGAAATCGTCCTAACAGGGATAAATCTCGCTGCACGAGGGTGCACCAATACCAAGAATCCCACAGAAACCCAATTTCCCCTCCTTTTGGAAGCTATTTTAAAACAAACCACTCTCCCGAGAATCAGAATTTCCAGTATCGGACCAGAATATGCCAACGATCATTTCTTTGAAGTAGTACAAGATGAAAGGATCCTGCCTCATTTTCACTACTCTATCCAAAGTTTTTCCGATAACATATTGAAAGGGATGAGAAGAAATTATGACAGAAAACAATTAGACGAAATACTCCATAAGACAAAAAAGCTAAAAAAAATACCACTTGCGGTTTCCCCTGATGGAGAAGAAAATCTCATTTCGATAGGTGCCGACCTTATCGTAGGATTCCCTGGCGAAACTGAATCAGATTTTTTGGAAACTCTGCATGCCATCAAAGACTACAACATCACAAAACTCCACGCCTTTCCCTTTTCAGACCATCACAAAGGAGAAAACGTCCCCGCTTCCCTCTATCCCGATCAAGTCCCTCAAGAAATAAAAAAAGAAAGAGAAAGCAGACTTTTAGAGATAGGAGATAAGGTGAGAAACGACTTCATTGCAAAGAATAAAGGAACCACTCACCAAGTCCTGATCGAAGAACATAAACAAGGAAAATGGAGAGGACGAACAGAAAATTATATTCAGGTGGAAATCGAAGGCGATTATCATAAAGGAGAAATTATTTCTTATACTTTTACCTAATGGACACGATACTCAACACCCTCAGAAAAAGCATTTCTCAGCATTATCGCGGGAATAAAATGATTGGAACGATCGCAATGAATTGTGTAAAAGAGTTTTTTCAAATAGAAAAAAAAGCTGATGATGTCATCAGAGAAAAAGAACCCCTGGAAGGCTATGTAAAGAATGAAAAACTTTTTCTCAAAACCACTAATCAGGCTTGGAAAATAGAAATTTTCAAACAAAAGAAAAAACTGATTGAACTCATCAATACTCAATTAGCTACCTTATGATATAGACAAAAAGTAAATGATATTATACTGAAATAATATAATCAGAATATTTTAACTTGACTTTCTATATATATATCAGTATAATGAATGCGATGAGTGGTATTTAACAAAGTAAAAAATTAAAATAAAAAAGTTATGTTAGCAGAAAAATTAGTATTAGACCTGGTGGTATGTGAAGATATCTCTGTTCCTTTGAGAATAGTAGACAACTATCATTCTCTGATAGGATCCATTTTGGACAAAATCGGCATCAAAGGAATAAAAGCTCCGACTTCTTACGAAGAAGTCGAGAAAACGAACAAAATAAATAAAGTTCTCTTTGATAATCAAGAGCTAAAATGGAAATTGAAGAACTTCATACATCAAACCAAGCTCCCCGCTGGAGGGAAAGATTTTTTGGAATTCTATTTTAACCCGATAGAAAACCAAAGATTAAAGTACTTCATGGACCTGGAAAATCTGATTATAGATCTTGGGAACAGTGAAGAATCTGAGTATCTCAAAAAAAACTGCAACAGGATTTTAAAGGCACTTCCCGCAATACGGGATAACGAATTGAAAGCTGCAAATTTTTTGAGAGAGTCTGTCGAAAAAGGTACGGAAATTCAAGGAAGAATCTCTTTGACTTTCCACAATGGATTTCCATCAAACGTTAAGGACATAATAGCCTATGGTTTCCGCACCAACTTTTACGGATTGGGAAATGCTATTAAAGTAAAAGTCCCCAAGTGGGCACAAAAAAGATTTTGGAGAGGTATAGGGATTGGAAGGATCGTAGAAAAGCATATTGTGGATACAATCAATTTTATAAATCAGAGGAATTTCTACAAGGATCTAATCCTAACGGAAACTCCAGAAGAGATTAAAAATGATATTATACAATATATCCAAATGGAAATAGTTTCTCACCCAGAAATAAAAATTCTGGCAGATGGGAAATCTATAACCTTTGATGTTTTCTACAGTTACATCAATAAAGAGTTAGAAATCTCTCTATTAGATATTTCCTCTGCCGGAGACTTTTCAAATCCTAGGGATTTTAAGAGAATTAATTTTTCCACTAAAAATTTGGTAGAAGATGTATTGGGAGAAAAAGTGGAGGAAAACGTTGATGCACTAATCCGCTCATGTTTCCGTGAAAAGACAGCAAACATTGTCATGAAACGGATCCAAGCAATCCCAAAAATCGACGCCATTATCATGGCGGAAAAAGTAAGCATCCCTTGTGAAGGCACGAATCGCCACTATGGATTTACCTCCATAGAACATCTCTATAAACTCCCTCAAGTAGCGGAAACCTTAGAGTTGTCCAAGCAGTTCCGAGAAGAAGTCTCGAATTTCATCTATGGAATACAAAGGATGGCACAAACTCTATACACCTTTACTGATCAGGCAAAAGTCTGGGACGTGAAAGTAAGTATGCCCACCGTAGTCCCTCAAGGAGCGATTTCCTTTAAGTCACTGATCCCTATTCATCTGATTGGAAGAAATGACAGCAAAGGGAAGACCCTCAAAATGAAAGATCTACGTCTCATTAAAGATTTTCCTGCACTGCAGGGACAACTTTTGGGACTCACAGGACCCAATGCAGGTGGAAAATCTGTCTGTCACGAAGCCATCATGTACAATTTTTACCTCGCCCAAGCAGGATTGCCAGTTTTTGGAGAAGGGTTTACCTTTAGTCCCAAAGACTTTATCGGGATTCTCTCCTTGGAAAAAGGTGAAGGAAGCACCATGGAGCTTCAAGTCAGAAAGACAAAAGACATGTTTGATCAAATCGTTGGGAAAAACCTGAAATCTCTACTTGTATTGGATGAAATCGGGACAGGAACTTCTCCCGACCAAGGCTATGAATACGGAAAATCCGTACTAACGGTTGTGAAACGAACGGGAGCTGATTGTATTTATACGACTCAGCTCTCCGCTGTAGCAGAATATGCGGAAACCTATTTGGGAGCTGAGAATTATCAGCTAACAAAGGGGTATAAAATTAGACCTGGTATTGGTAAAGCCAATATCGATGATATTTTGAAAAATGAAGGAATGGATAAATATTTCAACATCCCTACGACTAGCGATTCAGGGCCTAGATAAGTATCCTTCCAAAGTCCCGTGTATGATATTACATGTACGGGACTTTTTTTATTCTGCAAATTTTGACTGAGAGCTGTCCAATAAAGGATTATACATACGGAAAAGGAGAGAAACCGTCTCAGAAGTATCAAGCTGTTCTGCCTGCATTCTCAGACTCGCTAATCCTTCGATCAGCATATTCACCCTAGTTTGCAACTGCTTTTGATTTTTTATGAACCCTCTATATCTTTCCACGATCATTTCCACATCATCTTTGGCATTCAAAACATTCATAAATTTTTCTCGCCGAGATTTATTTACTTGTTTATTGTCCTGCTCATCAGCATAAAAAGGGACTACCACATAAAATTCTTTTACATAAATTAAGCCCTGCTGAGCGTCAATGCCTTCGAGAAAAGAAAGATAACTTTCTCATTGGTTTTTTAATGCTGAATTTTCAATCCCTCCCAAATTTCCTCTAATATATCAGAGATAGTCGGTTAGATCCAAATAGGTATTACGAACCAAAATCTGCATAGGAAAAGAAAGTCCATTCAAAAATCTTTTGTACTGCTCCAACACTACTTGCTGTTCATCATAATTTTTCAAATCCAAATTTAAGCCCTCGACTCTGATAATCCCACGAAGTCCACCGTCTTTGAGAATCACCACTCCATCACGAATTTCTGAGATCGGCAACATCGTCTCTGTATTAAAGAGATTATCCGAAGAGGCTTTTTGGACTTTAGTTTGGTCTCAGAAGGGGAAAGATGCCATAGAGTAAAATTACACAAGTAAAACGGAAGAAGAGGAAACAGAAGCAACGAGTTTGAGATTAGCCTCATCTGCTCTACTTTTATAAAAGTTAAAGATAAAGCTGACAATCAATCGCGATAATCCCATAATCACCAAAGCAATCGCCACTCCTTTCAGATTTTTCTTCACCTGTTCGATACCTTTGCTGTCCTCCTGAAAGAACATCATATAAAAGGAGTAGATTACAATAACAAATGCTACGAAAGCCGTCAATCAAAGCAAGAGATTTATAATCATATTGAGATAGACAATTGCACTAGGCACTCCTTGAGTATCGGTATATCCTCCTAAACCAAAAACATTCACCAGTCTCGTCAAAAGACTACGCTGAGAAGTGGCTAATCCTGCAGAAATCATACCAGGGATATTTTCTGAATCTCCTATAGCAGTGATTTCAGACTGGGAAGTGGTATTATTAGCATCCGTGTAGGGGAAGTTATAAGGATTGCCGTCAGGAGCTGTAAAAGCAAATACCCCACTACCACCCAAACAAATGAGCCCCAAGAGGGTAAAAATCAGATTTTTTTTCATTACGATAGGAAAGAAGAAATAAAAGATTAAGTAATCACTTTAATAAGCCAAAGAATAGCACTCACCACCATCCAAGCAATTCAGATCCCCACGATAGCAATGACTGCGGTTTTGATACCAGATTTTCCTTTATCAAACTGTTTGTCGTCCCCACTGGCAGATACCATCAAAAATCCATGGTAGATCAGATAGACCAAAGCTATCAAAGCCAACAATCCCAAAAGATAATTAATAATCGTCTGGATTAAATTCATAGCTGAAGAAAGGGCTCCTGGATGATCAGCAATAGGATTCTGTCCATCGGCGAGTGTCCCTGAAGCTTTATCATCCAGATTTTTAGGATTTTGCACAGGCCATAATGTCCCCTGTCTAATAGGGTCTTTATTATCTTCACCAATTCGAGAACTATCTAAGACTTGATCAGGATTTGTCGTAATGATTGGATTTTCTTTCCAAAACGTTGAAATCTGACCAAAGCAAACCTGAGAGAAGAACCCCCCGAATAAAGCAAATATCCCACAACCTACCACAACTATTTTTTTCATAAGAACTACAATAAAAGATAAAACACCTCCTATTATACACGAAAACGTAAAAAAAAGCAAATTTTTTAATATTTATCTTGAAAAAGCAGGACACTTTACATATACTGAGGCATGCAAAGCTTTTATCTCTCTCCCCTATATAATGACTAAAAACCTTTTTCTCCTCTTCAGTATCTATTTTTTCGTAGTACAAGCTATTATTGTCGGACTCCTTACAGGAAATGTACTCTTTTATGAGATAGGAGCGATCAATGCTGGAGCAATTCTTTTGATCAGCATTTTATATGCAGTCTGCACCACTTCAGACAACCCCAAAGAAAAAAAACATCTTTCTGCTCCTCTAGCGAAGGAAGAACCCGCTAAAACTAAAGCAGAACATGCAACAGGTGCAACTCCTACAGAAAAAAAGGATGAACCAAAAGAAGAGAAAGCTCCCTACAAAGAGCCTATCGCTGAGAAACCTACACACCAAGTGCAAGTAGTACAGCCCGTTCCTTCTGCTCCCAAAAAGAGAAGAAAAACCTGAACAGGCGGACAATGGCGAATCTTCCTTTTGACTCTAGCCATCGCTATTGCAATCAATTTCACTATCGGAGAACTGTTCACCTCTCGAAGCCCACTGCTTTCTCTGCTGATCGGATTTGTACTCTATATTATTATCGGTAAAGTGGCTGACCTCAATGGATTCTATACGATAAAAAAGCTTTTCACGGTATGGCTCTATTATCTCTTACTTGCGTTAGCCTTAGCCTACGGGATTCTCTATCTCTACGAAAAAGGAGACCTCGTAGAACGCTACCTTCCAACCTTACGAGGACAGGAAAACTTTTTCTCAAACACTACAAATCAACCAGAGAATAATGACAATCCTAACATCAATACAGAATTTACTCCTGCTACAGGAGACTATGTCTATGAAGGAAGTGGTGAAGTAATTTCTAGTACTTCAGGAGTAAACACCACCACAGAAACAACCACAGGTACCACAATTACTACAGGTACCGTAATAAACACGGGAGCAAAAACACCTACGACAGGAACCAGCACAAATGAAGTGACTCCACAAAGCACTCCAGAGAAAGTGAAAGACATCACTATGATTGAAGCCATTAAACATGTAATCGATACTAATACTCTTCCACTTTCTAAAAAAACTGATATCAGCTTCACCTCTATGAGTAAAAGTAATGCTGACTATACCTACTTTAGGACTGCGTATGAAACAAGAATGATCGGAAAAAATACCGATCCAAGCAAACAGATTTCTTGTGATACCTATATGGTAATTAAAGGGATTGGAGAAGGACGAAACGTAGGAAGCTACACCGATGTAAAACTCGCATACTGGAAAAAGGCTGAAGAATTAGGAAAATTAAATGGATGTAAAAAAGGAGGTTGGGTCACCTCAGCAACCTTATAAATAAAATAATTATATATCAAATATTAAAAAACGGGGGAGGAAAAATACAGAAATCGGAGGAAAATGACTCCGATTTTTGCTTTTTTTTACGATTTGGGATATACTTGAGTATCATTTATTTCTCCGATATGCAATGCCTAGTATTCTTAAAACATATTTCAAAAGAGGTCTCTATGGTCTCCTCGTACTCTTTATGGGGAATCTCTTTTTATTTGGGAATATAGGAGGAACACCTACACAAATAACTTCTGCTGCAGAAACAACACAAGCAACTCAACAACAAAAAACAGATGAAAAACTTTTAGAATTCAGAGAGAAAGCAGAAGTAATCACAAGATTAGCCTATTTTATCTTGTGGCCAGTCTTGGTAATAGCTGGATGGGCAATGGACAATTCAATGGTATATGGAGAAATTTTCGGATTTGATTCTGTTTTACGAACTGTCCGAAATCTCACTAAAAATATCGCAAATTTCGCTCTCTGATTCATTTTTCTCTTCATCCTCTTTAAAAATCTCTTTGGATCAGGAGATGCAAGTAAAGAATTAAAAAATCTGATCACCAACACCCTGATCGCAGGGATTCTAATTCAGGCAAGCCGATTTGTCACTGCAGTTGCAGTAGATATTTCAACAATTGCAACCTATGGTATTGGAGGTTTACCCATGACGATTTTAGGTAGTAGCGACAATAAAGACATTAAAAATACTCCAATTCTTGGTACAGAAATTTATGTAGATTTAAAGAATAAAGGACATACTATTACCACTATTAAAACTACAAAAGATCCAGTAATAAAAATTTCTCCTTGTGCCACGATGACCTACAAACCTGATGAAGATAAACCAGGAGAAAAACTTATTATTGGCAGAGAATTATTAGAATATCAACCAAATAATGAATGGATAAAAACAGAAGATAATGTCTGCCATTATATGGAAGGGATTTACCGATTTAAAAAAGAGTTAGACGAACTTCCAAAAGATAAATGACAAGAAACATATGACATTGATTTGGATAATTATGTTACCTCCAATTCTTCCAATTCAGGCAAACAAACAGAATTTAAAGACAAAATAACCAATGGAGAATTCTTACAAATTTATCGAAATCCTTTAGATGAACAATTTTCATTAGGAGGATCAGAAAAAGATCCAGAGAAATCCAATTATCCAATATTTTATATTGATACTTGAGTTAAACTTCCTGTAGGAACAGGCGTAGGATATGACATGGATTTAAAAATACTTAGTGGTAATTATAAATTAACAAGTCTCTCCACAATCTTAGAAGACTCAAAATCCTACCTAGGAGTATTTTCAACTCTCTATAGTAGCCTACTGGCTCAGAATGACATTTGACTAACTAGAGAATCAGGGAAACAGACTGGGATATATGAAACATTACTAAATACTCTTCTCAACTTTATATACACGATAGCACTGGTAGTGCCATTAGTAGCGCTAGCAATTGTCTTGGTGGCCAGAGTAGGGATTTTGTGGGTTGTAATAGCAATTGCTCCTATCATAGTACTACTAAAAGTATTTAATAGCAGTCTAAAGTCAGAAAAACGATTAGGAGAGACCTTCTCTCTTGAAAACATTGGAAAACTTCTAATTGCACCAGCTTTTGTCGCTCTAGCAATCAGTTTTTCTACAATTTTTATCAGTATTATCAAAACTCTTACTGCTGAAATTCCCTTTTCTACATCTGAAAGTATCTTTTGATTAATCGAGATTAACATCAAGTGAGGAGGGATTAATTTTGCAAAACTGCTCATTTCTTTTATGGGAGTAGCGTTAGTCTGGTTTTTGCTCTTTTGGGCGATTAAGATGAATAGCGTAGGAAGAAGTATTGGAGAAGCATTGCAAAAGACAACACAAAAGGCTATTGGAAATCTTCCAATTATCCCTATTGGAGGGGGAAAAACCACAGGAATCAGTCAGGTACTCAATACTGGAACATTTTTAAATACAAAATTGGGTGAAATTACTGAGAACTTAAGAAGTAAAAATAATACAGCTATGGGAGGACTATTCGGTACAAACATAGATGCAGTAAAAGAAGAAAAGGCTAAAAGAGAAGAACAAGCCCTCAATAATCTAGACAGTGCTCAGTTACAATCAATAACTAAAAATATTGATCGAGATAGAACAGATCAAATACATGACATAGATTATAAAGACAAGGGAGAAAAGTATACAATGCAAACAACAAATGATCAAATTTTATCTCGTATAGGAGCAATAGAGGGGTTCATTACCCATCGAAACGACATTAATGCCAATACAGAAATTACTCCCGAAAAGAAAAAAAGAACAAAAGAGGAAATCTCAAGTAAAATAAAAGAAGTACTTGAAGAAACAAATAACATTTCCACAGAAGCACAATTGAAGAAATTTATCGATCGATACAAAAGTCAAAATGATATTAGTACATTAAAGGACGTTGAACGGACCGTAGATGGAGGGAAAAAATTCAAACTAAATAAAACAACACTAACATTAGAACAAATCAATGAAGTAGAGAAACCAGAATAGACAGCTGAATAATAGAAAAGATTTAAGAAAGGCTTATAGTTTTATGTCATCATACATCATAATTTAATGCACAAACAAACTACCATCAAAACATGTATCATAATAGCTATACTAGTCATAGTAGGTTTTGGTTGTAACTTTAGCTTTGCTGCGGGAGATACTATCACCACAGCAGGATCAGAGATAAAGACACGAACTCATATTGTCTATTATGCCGTTGGGATTCTCTCTTGGGCACGGTTTATCCCAGCAAAAATCGCAGGAATGTTTCTAACCAATACCCGAGTCTATGGAGAAGCGATAGGATTTGATAGTTATCTTTGGCTTTGCCGAAATGTAGTAAAAAACATCAGTAATTTTATCCTCTGATTTCTTTTTGTCTTTTATATCTTTAGGATGATGTTTGGTAAGGAAGAAGCTACAGGAGTCCTAAAAAATATTGTAGTAAAAATTCTGGTCGCAGGAATTGCAATTCAATCCAGTTGGTTTATTATCGCAGCTATTTTGGATGTTTCAACTATTGCTACTTCAGCAATAGGAGCTATCCCTTCTCAAGTACTTGCTGGCGACCCTAAAATAGAAAATGCTATTGAAAATAGCCTCATTGCATGGAAGAAAGACACCACAGATAAAAACTATACAAAGAAATTAGTTATAACAGGATTTCCTAACAATGACAAAGCTAATGAAAACGCCCCTATAGAAATGGTAAAAATGGACTGGGTCCCTATCAATACCTCAGTTAGTAATAAAGAGATGATAGATATGATAATGCCAAATGCAGAAAATTTAGTAGGACCTCTAGTGTTTATGGGGACAAGTATTCTCGACAGCGTTGAACCAATACCTGCAATAGATTTTACCCAAGATTCCATGGCAGTAATCATTAGAATAATTTTAGACTGAGGGGGGATATTAGTGTATTCTCTCGCAATGATTGCACTCGCTATTATAGCTTTAATTAGAATATTTTTGCTCCGAGGATTTATCATCCTCTCACCACTAATCCTCCTCCTCTTTTGTCTTGAAAAGGTAGGGAAAGAAAAAGTCGCGTGAATCGATAAAGTAATTGGAATGCTCAAAGACAATTTTTCCCTACAAAGTTTCCTCGGACTAGCATTCAAACCTGCTATTATTACCTTAGCTATTTCTTGAGCATTGATATTAAGCATATTAATGAAAGGAGCTTTCAAATGATGAGACAGTACTCTAGAAATTCTTCCAGGTACTACCATCACAAGTATTAAAGACAAAGTAACAAGTAATAACGACTGAAAAACAACAAGTTACACTACAACTATGGACACACAAACCGTGAATATGACCTTTAAAAATATGAGTAAAAATTTTGGAGAGTTTATAGTAACACTCGTCACGCTCTTTTTAATGGCATTTATTATCAAGTTAGCAGTCAGCTCCAAAACAGGAATTAAACGATTAGATGACAAAGTGAAAGCAACTACCGAAGCTGTGGGAGATTTTGCAAAAAATATCCCAATTATTCCCATAGGATCAAATGGTGGAGGTATTAGTTATGGTAATGTGATGGGTGACGGTGGTAATACAAGCCTGATAAATAGACTAGAAAACAATGGAATACTTACTAGACTGGAGGAAACAAACAGAGAGAATATGAATGAATTCTTCGGTATAAAAACTAATGAACCTTGAGAAGGACAATACAAATTATTAAATACAGCTATAGATGATGCTAAAAGCAATAGTAACAAACGAGATAGTTTTGTTAAAAAAACCATAGAGCTTGGAGCAAAATATAAGATTGGACTTGGCGTACCTAAATGGAGAGAAAAAGCTACTATTTGGATGGATACAATAAGTCAAATCAATCCCCCTATTAAGGAAGCTACAATGCTTATAGATGCTTGGAAGACAGTGGAAAATGATAAAGACTTAAATAAAAAACGAACGAAATTCCTAAAAAATGATGGAATAAGAGATGCTTATCGAAAAATGTTTGGATGACAATGAAAAACTCCAGATGTAAATTGGTTATTAAATCAAAAAAGTTTTAACAGTAATAACACATCTTAATCCTCTCTTGATTCCCCTAAAGAAAACCCTATCATACCACCATGAAATCTCGACGATCCCTAACAATACTCACGATTAGCATTTTTCTTCTCTGAGGGAGTATCTTTTTATTCGCCTCAAATCTTAGAGAACAGCCCCAAGAAGACTCAATATTTTCTCCCCTTTTTTCTCAATGTGGATTCCACCAAGAAGGAGACACCTACTGAATCGATGCAAGCTGTGTCCTACAAGGGAATCTCCCAAAGCTAGAGACAAAAGAGGTCGTAGACCTCCTCCGACCAGAAATCATCGGACGAAGCGAAATCTATCATCCCTTTGAAACCATCTACTGCTATTATGGGAGTAGCCCCCGCTTTGCGACAGAGATCTCTGGAATCTTAGATGGAAGTCTCGCCTCTCAACAAGAGCTAGCAACCTTAGCAAAAGCAGGAAAAGAAATCAGTTTTACCAAAAAAGAATTGGCTCACTATCGAATAGATCAGCTTACGTTTTACGTTAGTGAAAAGGATATTTCTCGTTTATCTCGCTGTAATACTCAGAATTATTCTCTAGCTCTCCAGCGTATCGACAATTACCTTTTAAAGCCTGGAGAGAGTTTTAATGCTAATAGAGAGCTAGCAAAGGTCAAAGGCTATTGCACAGGCAGAGGCGGAAAAGATTACCTCTTTTATGGCGGAGTCTGCGGAATGACGGCTCAAGTATTCAGAACTACCTTGATTCATCCCGATATCGAAATCGTGAAAAGACACCCTCACAACGAATGGTTTGTCCAATATTACGGAGAAGAGATCGGAGGAGATGACGCAGCCATTTATGAAATGAGCAAACAATTCGAAATAAAAAATGCAGGCACCGAAGATATTTATTTCAAGGTCAAATGGGGAGAAGGTAGTACTCAACTTGTGGCAGTCAGCCCTCACAATGATCAGCGAGTAGAGATCACCAAACATCCCATCAATGCCTTAAATATTACTCTCGAAAGAACTATCCGAGCGGAAAAATCAGAAAACGAAAAACTTCTGCCTTCTCTCCCCTTTTCAGGACTACCAACCGAAAAAACTCAAGAACTCGTCAAAACAGAAACCTTTCCTTCCACCTATATCAGAAAAAATTACGAGACAAGATAGAAATAAGAACAAACATAAGAATAATATCACGCTAAAGAAAAAAATATTCTTTATTTTTGTAGACAAACCTACTTCAGCTTTTTATGCAAGGTGATAATGAAACGATAAGAAATAGCCCAGAGAGGAATCATAATAATTGCTACCTCCCCAAGGATCACCACGATCACGGTGGACCATTGAGAAAGCAAAGCAGGCATCAACGCAAAACTAAACACTTGCAACATATAATAATCAAAGACATACAAACTCGAGATCACTAATACCAGAGAAATAATAAATCCCCCTATTACCGCATAAAAAATACTCGCCAGAAAAGGCTGAATAATCTGCTCTTTTTTAGCACCGAGCAATTTCTTCACTTGAATATCATTGTGAAAGGTGGTGAAGATCCCTCTGAGAAAAAAGACTGCAAAAGACAGAATCACCGCGGCAAGTACCACCACGAGCGTCCAACATAAGATCTGCACAAAATTGGAAAGTTTGATGATATTCACGACCCTATTTTCCTGTTGTTCTAAATTTCTTACCTGAGAAAGATCCTGTACATTGAGAATAATCTCTTTATTTTCGTTCATAACTCTCTGCAATACTTCATACTGAGACTGATCATGAAACGTGACGTAAAGGGTCGCAGGCAAAGGATTTTTCATTCAGAATCTTTCAAAACTTCCTGTCAAATCTGGCAACCTTTTCTGAAGAAAGGCGAGAGCATCTTCCTTGGTCGAGAAATCCACTTTCAGTCCCTCTGCCTGAAGTTTTTCTTTCAGATTCATGACCTGTTTATAAATCTGCGTTTCTTGTTCAGGAGAGTCTTTAATGTAGAAATACATTCCCAGTTTGTCTCTGAGAGAGTCATTGAAAGCATTTCCATAAAAGGAGACTCCAATTAAAATATTGAGCAGAAAAATCAGAAATCCACTTAGGATTGCGATCCAAATCATTTGCCCTTTGTAGGAACGAAAAATCGCCTTCACATCATCTCGAAAAAGCTTGGAAGTACTAGCAGATGTAGCCATAAGAGGGAAATAGAAAGTAAAGAGAACACAACGAGTATAAAAAAGCTGACAGGTTTTTCAAGGGGGAGATAAAGGTTATAGATTTTTTGCAATTTTCCCACTTTTCACTATACTACTAATAGTATAAGTTTTTTAGTTAGTACTACAAACAAAAATGAAAAAGAATATTATCATCACATCCATATGCATAGTTCTCATAATAGGAGGGATATCCTTTTACAAGTACAAAAAAGCAAATACCCCACAATCCAATATCCCACAAATAGAGAATAATCCCTGAGCAATAGAGCTAAAAACCAATATTGAGCAAATAGAGATTGAAGAAAAAATTAAACAAAGTATTCCCCTTGAACAAATGGAACAGGAAAATGAAGAAAAAGCTTTACAAGACTATACCTCTTTAATAGCAAATGCTACAGGAGATAAATTGTACAATGCATACTTAGATCGTTGATTTTTTTATCATAAACAAAGGGAATACGAGAACGCTATTCAAGATTTTAGCAAAGCAATCTCTTTAAATCCAACTAGTACAGGATATACAGCAAGATGATTACTATATTATTCATTAGAAGAAAATGAAAAGGCTTTATACGATATTAATCATGCCATCGAGTATACCCCCAAGATTATGTTATATATGCTACGCTGAGTTTTGTACGAGGAGTTATGAGAACATGAAGCATATATTCGCAACATCTCAGCAATAACGAAATTAGATGCCAACGATTCTATTGAATATGAAATGCGTGGGATATCCTACCTAATAAAAGGAGAAGAGGATAATGATGCAACCTTACTCAATAAAGCTATTCAAGATTTTAGTAAATCAATTACCCTAAATTCAGGGACAGATCCGTATGTATCTTATCATTGGCGTGGAAGGGCTTATGAACTACTAGAAAATTATGAATATGCCATCAAAGATTATACCAAAGCCATAACATTAGCATCAGGAAGAACAGAAAAAAAAGACTCCTACATAGGATTATTTTCTGCCCATCTTTGACTAGAAGATTTTAAAAATGCTCTAGATGATATGAATAACCTTCTAGAATTAGACCCTACAAACGAACTTTACCTAGAATATCGCGAAAATATTATCAATATTATAAAAGGACAAAAAATATAGTCACAGAGGGAGATTAGCTAACTTCCTCCACCTCCCCGATATAAAGAAACTTTGCCTCATTGATTCCATCACATGCCCCACTTAGAATAGATTGCACTGAATGAATCGTGGATTGCAGAGATACAAACTTCCCTTTTTCTCCCGTAAATTGCTCAGCCACAAAAAAAGGCTGAGAGAAGAATTTTTCCAGTTTTCTAGCTCTATAGACTGTAGTCTGATCCTCCTGAGAAAGTTCCTCCATTCAGAGAATCGCAATAATATCCTGTAATTCCTTATATTTTTGCAATACTTTTAAACATTCCTGAGCCACTTCATAATGTTCACGCCCCACGATATCGGGAGTTAAAATCGTAGAAGTCGAAGCGAGGGGATCCACAGCAGGATAAATCCCTTTTTCCACAATATCACGAGAAAGTACAATCGTGGAATCTAAATGAGAAAAAACCGTTGCAGGAGCGGGATCAGTGAGATCATCAGCAGGCACATAAATCGCTTGCACCGAAGTAATGGACCCCGTATCCGTAGAAGTGATCCTTTCTTCCAACATTCCCATTTCGCTCGCAAGAGTAGGCTGATATCCTACCGCAGAAGGAATCCTTCCCAATAATGCAGAAATTTCTGAGCCCGCCTGCATAAAACGAAAAATATTATCAATAAAAAGCAGAACATCCTTTCCCTCTTGATCCCTAAAATACTCCGCCATCGTCAAACCTGCGAAAGCAGCTCTCGTCCTAGGTCCAGGAGTTTCATTCATCTGCCCGTACACCATCGCAGTTTTACTAAGCACCCCAGAAGCTTTCATCTCATTATAGAGATCATTTCCCTCTCTCGTCCTCTCTCCTACTCCACAAACCACGGACACCCCATTATGCTCCGTAGCAATATTACGAATCAATTCTTGAATCAAAACCGTCTTTCCTACTCCCGCTCCACCAAAAAGTCAGACTTTCCCTCCTTTCAAAATCGGAGCCAAAAGATCAATAACTTTGATTCCTGTTTCAAGGATTTCCTGCTTAGTCGAGAGATCCAAAAAAGTCGGTGCTCAGCGGTGAATAGGTCGTTTGATACCCCCTTTCTTCCCACTTCCCAACGAAGCACCATCCAAGAGCTCTCCCAATGCATTGAAAACATGTCCAAGTACCTCTTTACCCACAGGTACTGAAATCGGAGCTTGAGTATTTTTCACCTCATCCCCTCTGCGTAATCCATCGGTAGAAGCCATAGCAATCCCACGAATAATATTATCTTCTAAGATCTGCAAAACCTCTATCACCACTTCCTCTTCATGCACATTTTTGGAGAGTACCACTAGAGCGTCATAGACATTGGGAAGTCAATCAGAAAAATGTACATCTACGACTACTCCATTGAGAGAGATAATAGTTCAGAGAGAGGTTTTTTTTGGCATCTAAAAGGGGGAAGTAAAAGACATTCCATCACCTTCTTTTCTACGAGATTGCTCGGAGATTGCAAGCGAAAAACGTCTTGATTTTATTAGCTGAAACCCCATACTTCCTTTATGCTTTTACCTTTTTATTATTGTGCTCATGAAATTATCTTCTCGTCGTTCTTTTCAGCTTTTTCTTTTTTCTTTTCTTTTGGTAGTGGGTTTGGTGTATGGTAATTTTACTACTGCTTATCAAGAGGTCTTGATCGAAGAGCGTGGTGGAAAGCCTATTAGAGTGATTAAGGTAGTGCTAGATGGAGAGCATTTTGTGGTGGCTTCTGTAGCGAAAGAAGGTGGAGAAACCTTAGAGGATTTGACTAAAAAAGTATGAGGAACCAGTGCAATCAATGCTGCTTTTTTCTGTCCCAAGGATTATTCCAATTGTGCCACTACGTATTCGATTTATGAAAGGGTATTTAAAGGAGATGGAGCAAGTAATAGTACTTATCGACCAGATACCAGTATTCGTGGAATCTTTGGGTTTGAGAAAAATGGAACCCCGCTTTTTGTGCAAAATAAAATCAGTACCTGGGATATTGGTCTCACTAGCAATATTAATGCAGATAGAATTAATGATTTGTATTTTGGAATCTCCAATTTCCCTGTATTGCTCATCGAAGGAAACGATGTGACGGCGAGTTCAAAGGAATATATTGATAGTAAATTGACGGGAAAAGGGAATAGAAATTTTATTTGTTCTACTGAAGATGGAAAAACGGTATATATGGGAGTAGTGGGATCTTCCAGTGTGTGGGATATGGCACCTTATCTCAAAGCTCAGTTTGGTTGCTATAATGCTTTATTTCTCGATGCTGGAGCGAGCTTAGGAATGGTGTATGATGGAAATGTTTTGGATAGAGGGAGCAGGAGGATTATTACCGATGCTTTTGTGGTAGTGGACAAAGAAGCTTACCTCAACCTTGGTTGAACACTTCCTGAAAATGTTTCTCCTTATCAGCCTGAGTATCAGTTGACCACCAAAGATTTGCAAAGGGTAGAGCTTCAGTCTCAAATTTTGGATAAGATTTTGAAAAAATATGCTACTAATGCAAAGGCCTATAAAACGCTTTTCATCGCTTCTTTCCGTAAAAGCATCAATAGTGGAAAGCTGAGTGCTAGTCAGAAGGCGTTTTATAATCAGTTGTTGATTCATTTGTTTACGATTGATAGTTTGTAGTTATTGTTTTCTCTTTGTGCAGAAAACCCCCTTCCGTCGCTTTGCTCCTCCCTCCCCTTTCTCAGGGGGAACCGCAATTTATGTTTTTTACGGTGTGGGTTGAAAATGTTAATAATTTTTATCCATATATATATAGTATCCTATGGAAATTCCAAGACTTTGACTGGGGACTCTAGATCTTACGGGGGAGGAGTGTATTCAGGTAATTCAATCAGCTTTTTCTCTCTGATATGCTCATATTGATACGGCACAAATTTATGGTAATGAAGCAGAAGTGGGGAAGGCTTGGAAAGCTAGTTGAAAGAAAAGAGAAGCATTTTGGCTTACTACGAAGATTTGGATTGATAATTACGGTAGGCTTGCAGAGTCTTTTGAAGAGAGTTTAGAAAAATTGCAGACGGAGTATGTGGATCTCCTTTTGCTTCACCGACCAACGAATCTTGCAGAGCATGAAAAATGTTTTGATGCAATGATACAGCTTCAGAATGCAGGGAAAATCAACCATTTTGGGGTATCTAATTTTAGGGTAGCTGATATGGAACATGCGGTGCAATATACGGGAGGAAAGATTTTTACTAATCAGATTGAATATCATTTGGAGCTTGGTCAGGAGAAAGTGAAAGCATTTGCTGAGGCGAATGGGATTTTGATTACCGCGTATTCTCCGCTTGGTCATGGGCATCTTTTGAAAGACAAGAGGCTGTTTCCTATCGCTGAGAAGCATTCGGTTTCTGTGGCTCAAATATGTATTGCATGGCTTTTACAGCAGGGGAGTATTGTGATTCCCAAGGCGAGTAGTGAGGAGAGATTGGCGGAAAATTTTGCCTCTCAAGGGTTGCTATTGGATGAGGAGGATTTGGCAGTGATAGCTTCTTTGCCGAAACATCATCGTTATGTCAATCCACCTGTGGCTCCGATATGGGATTAGAAAAAGCTGAATTTTATCCTACTCAATTCACCTCACTGAGTCCTTGTAATAAGTCTGGGAAAGGTTCAGAAAAGGTCGAATTGAGTCCGACTTCTGTATTTCCATAATGAGCCCAAACCTCGATAGTGGTGGTATCGAGAGCAAAAGGTTGTGATGATGACTCGATACAACCCATGATGGGAGTGTTCTTATGATGATTTAGGATGGTTAAATATCTTCTATAATTTTGAGTTGGTGTTGGAAAAATACTCCCTGTTCGTTCATCGATTGTTGGTAGACTATTGAAATTATTTCCTATTTTACTGATCATCCCGATCATCTCTTCTCCAGAATACGCAAAAATTCCAAAAAAGGCGTCGTTTGTGGGAGTTAATGTGGCTGTTATTTTTTTTACCTCTCCTTCTGTGAATGGAGTAATCCCTTTTCCTGGGGATGTGAGGGCATCTTTATGTGATAACGCATTTTTGTTATCCAAAAATAAAGGAATAACTATACTTTCATTTGGTTGTAATTCTTTACAATATTTTTTGGTCATAACAGTGGATCTTACTTCAAAATATGGATCAAACCCTTTTCGGTCTAAAAAGATATTCCCGCTGACGATTGCACTTCATGAATTGACCTCTATTTGGAATCCTGCGTCACGGATAGCGGTTTCTGTGATGGCTAGTTCGAGTCCAGCTTTGGCGAGATAGTAGGCTTTAAAGTAATTGGAAGTAGTTGCTCCGTATCTCATCAGATTTTTTATTTGGCTCATCGCTAAAAGTGCGATCAATGCTGATCCTAGTAGGATAAAGATTACCAAGAGTGAGATATTCCCCTTATAACGTAAGGGAATTTGGGAGTGGTGCATTGAGATTAAAAAAGAGTTGTAAAGGCTGATCTATCTGATTTTGTCCGATGGGCTGATAAAAGGGAGAATAGAGATGAATGAACATTCGAAATCCAGGTTTTGCAATATCATTTACACGAGTATCTTTCTCATCTAAATCTTTGGAGAAGTAATTGGCTTCGCTATCAAAGGGGATGATCCTAAAGAGCGTTTTAGATGGGATAACCCTTTTGAAAGTATCTCCGTTGCTTGCGATGAGCGGGGTCTCTTCGTTAGCTCTAGAGAGGATAAGCTGACATCATGAATTATTCCAGATAATTTCAGCGGGATCGCCATAAGAGCCTTCTTCTCCAAATCCTCCTTCCAGTGCTAAACAGTTTCCCGTTCGAAAAATACTGGTTCCTGATCGTAATTCCCCTGTAAGATAAAGTTTTTCTACGAATCCGTTAGTGTTTGCTAGGGTTCCCTTATACTTGTCATAATCGATGGTAGCGTCTTCGGTGATGGACTGGATCATTTGGGTGAGCATCAGAGCTTCTTCGCTCAGAGTTTTTTCTTGTTCTATCGTAAAGGCGATTTTGCTGATCGTCAAATATGACTGTGTCAATACCACAGCTAATATCCCAATAATTACCAATACGATCATCGTTTCTACGAGAGTAAACGCTTTTTTTATCATCCTATCTCATAATTACCGATAAAACTTTCCATTACGGTATCTCCTGTTAGTGCTCCTTTTTTGAACAGCACGTGAGATTCGATTTTCAAGAGTTTGTTTGCTGGGAGTGGTGATTCATTTTCATTAATGCTTTTTACAAGGAGGTATCTAGCATATCGAAGTGGTTGTCCGTTGTATTCTGTGTAGCGGTAAGAAAAGGCAGGATTTTCTGTCCCCGTAGCATAAAAAAGCTGAAAATTTTCCCAGTTTGTCTCAAAGTCTTCGCTTAGTTCTCCTGTTTGGATGGAGAGGTAATTCCCGTCTGTTCCCATAGTGATTTTTAGCACGGTATCCCCTGTAAAATAGCTTAGGCAAAAAGGGTTATTTTTCTCTTTCCCATTCCCGTCTAGGGTAATGGTTGTTGTGCCATTATTTTTCTGAAAGATACAGTTTCGTGGGAGTTTCCTGCGGTAATTGCTATCACGAAGATTATACATAAGTTCGATCCCCTCTCTGGCTAAAAAAGATGAAGTAATCTGTGTTTTAGCTCTGTCTTGATTACTGAGAGTTTGAGACATCCCATAAAGCACGGCTAAAATCCCCGTACCAAAGACGATGATGACTATAAGGGTTTCTACGAGGGTAAAGGCTTTACGCATGGGTGGGGATGATGAAGACGAGGATAAATATATTTGTATATATACGAAAGTATCTCGTAATGTCTAGTCGAATAATGTCTAGTCGGAACTTAAAAAGCTCAACTCCATGGAGTGAGCTTTTTGCCTATGTAAGGGCTTATTATGCAACGTTTAAAGCATTCAATGCATCTTCCAAGAAAACTACTTTTTCTGCATTAAGCAAATCTTTTGGATTGAGGTAGTCAAGGAGAAGGTATTTTACTTTCTGGATATTTCTGAAAGATTTTTCAATTCCTTCATTTTTTTCTTTCATCACGAGGAGAGTTTTCTTTCCAGAGAGATCTAAGGCAGATAAGATTGCTATTGCTTCCTTGGTTTTTGGTTCCAGAGAAGTTAAAGCGAGTCCAGCCAAAGCATTCTCCTGAGCTTTCAAGGTAATGATCCCATTGAGAGCCAGTCTTCTGGCTTTTTTAGTCATAGTTTTGGAATAATTTTCTACTCCTCTAGGTCCGAAAGCGATTCCTCCATGTCTACGCAGTGGTGAATTTTTATCTCCCACACGACCGCTTCCTGTACCTTTCTGTTTGTAGAGTTTACGTCCAGAACCAGCTACTTCACCTCTGGTTTTAGTAGAAGCAATAGGAGTACGAGCGTTTGCCATCTGGAGCAAATAGAACTCTTGGATGAGTGTTTTATTTACTTTTTCGTCAGAGAAAAGTTCGGTGTTGAGTTCCACCTTGGACACTGCTTTTCCTTTTGTATCATAGACATCAACAGTATAAGTCATTTTACGCGGGTAGTTAAGGTAATTAAAATTATTCAATAATGAATTTGAGCTGAGAATTTCTGGCACCAGGAAGTGATCCTTTTACTACGAGAAGTTGTTCATTTTCCTTATTTAAACGATCCAGAATACTGATTTTTTTCAAAGTAATGAGTTCATCTCCCATATGTCCCGCATGTGGATGATTTTTCATTGTTCTTCTGGGTTTTCTGTTTCCCATTGAACCGACATGTCTGTGGAATTTAGAACCGTGTGTTTTTGGTCCTCCTTGCAGATGAAATCTTTTCATCACTCCTTGATATCCTTTTCCTTTGGATACTCCTTTTACAGAAACGGTTTCGATTCCTTCCAAAAAGGAAAGATCCAAATCTGAACCAGCTTCGTGGGAAGTCTGAAAATTCTCGTCAACCTTGAATTCTACGACCGTATCGTAAGCCAGTTTTTGTCCTTTTTCTTTCTTAGTTTCCGTTTCATTGACTCCGATAACTACGGCTTGATATCCGTCTTTGTCCGTGGTTTTATATCTCAAAACTTTTTGTGGTAAAATTTCCACGAGCGTCACAGGAACCATTTTCCCGTCCTGTCGTATTCTCGTCATTTCCTTTTTGGAAACTACCAATCATCCTTTCGTATACATTGCTATATTAGGGCTAATTAAAACACGTAATTGATCCTCTACAGAAAGAGGCGGTGCTGGTATCATACAGATTTGAAAGCTGAATGCAAGTCAATTTTTTTATTTTTTTAGAGGACTTTTTACTATCCTAATCCCCCTCCAATTCTTTTAATTGATCACGGACCACCGCAGCATCTTCAAATCTTCGTTCTTTAATAGCAAGATCCAACTGACTTTTTAAATCTTTAGCAATCAAAGCTTTTTCAGCCTTGGTCATCCTTTTGAGTCTTTTGACTTTCCCACGCGTAAGCGAAGAGAATTGTTGAGTCAAATCTTCATCAGTTTTCACAATCTCTAAATCTTTTACATTAGAAGTAGCAGCAGTAGGAATAATACCATGTTTAGTATTATGTTTCTCCTGGATCGAACGGCGACGATACGTCTCCCAAAGAGCTTTGAGCATACTTTCTGTAAAATTATCAGCATAAAGGATCACTTCACTTGCAGGGTTTCTAGCAGCACGACCAATAATCTGAATCAGAGAAGTAGTAGAACGCAAAAATCCTTCTTTATCCGCATCGAGTACAGCGATTAAGGTCACTTCAGGCAGATCTATCCCCTCACGAAGCAAATTTACTCCAACAATAATATCAATGACTCCAGCTTTCAGCTTTTTAATAATTTCCCATCTATCCATCGTAGCTACTTCGCTATGCAAATAGAAAGCTTTATATCCCTTTGAAACCAAAAAATTTGTCACTTCTTCACTGGATTTTTTCGTCAACGTAATCAACAAAATCTTCCCATTTTTAGCGATATGTTCATCAAATTTTTTGAGGAGGTGTGGCAAAAATGCGTCCTGAGATTTCCCATCATTGCGAGCGAAACAATCTAAAGAGGATTGATCCAGTTGAAGATATTGGGACAGTTTTTTTTGATAGTTTGGCATGAATTATACTTATACATTAAATTTAAAAATCATCACATCTCCATCCTGAACAATATAATTTTTCCCTTCTAGACGTAAAACACCTTTTTCCCTCGCTTTCCCTCGAGAACCCGTGGAAAGTAATTCAGTATAACTTACCACTTCAGCTTTAATGAATCCTTTTTCAAAATCTGAATGGATAGCTCAGGCAGCCTGTGGAGCTGTGGAACCAATAGGGATCGTCCAAGCTTTCGTTTCCTTTTCTCCTGTAGTAAAATAATACATTAGGCCAAGGGTTTTGAACGCCAAAGAAATAAGATTATCTAAAGTCGGAATATTTGCATGTTCCATAGCATACATTTCTGCTAGGAAATCCAATTTTTCAGGAGTGGACATCTCCATCATTTCTTGCTCAATTTTCACACAAACTACCGCCACAGGAGCCTGCAATTTCGCAGAAAACTCCTCTTTCAAAGACTGAGCATTTGCAATATCATCCTGAGAAATATTCAAAGCATAAATAAAAGATTTGAACGTGAGGAAATTATAAGATTTAAGAAGTTTCAAATCATCAGCAGAAAACTGATCTTTGATCGTATGAGCCAATTTTCCTTCAAGTAAGGTTTTTTGGATGAGTTCCAAGATTTCCACTAATTTTTTATCGTCAGTAGTTGCATTTCAGGTTTTTGCTTTTTTTTGTAGACTAGGGAGCGTCCTTTCAATATGCTCTAAATCAGCAAAAATCAGCTCCATATTAATAATTTCCACATCTCTCAGAGGATCAATTGCTCCCTCCACATGTACCACATCTGCATCCTGAAAATGTCTAAGAACCTGCACAATCACATCAGTCTCTCTGATATTTGCCAAAAATTTATTTCCCAACCCTTCACCTTTACTGGCTCCTTTCACCAATCCTGCAATATCCACAAATTCCGTCGCAGCATACACTTTTTTCTGAGAATGAGATAACTCAGCCAAAGCATCAACCCTTTCATCTTTTACATCCACGATTCCCACGTTGGGATCGATCGTACAAAAAGGAAAATTTTCCGCTGGAGCAGAATAGGATTTCGTCAATGCATTAAAAAGTGTAGATTTTCAAACATTAGGTAATCAAACAATTCCAATTTTCATGAGAAGGGAAAGAAGAAAAGGATAAAAAAGAGGGAAGAAAAAAGATTTCTCTGCAAGCAGTATAAAAAAATCAGACGCTTTTACAAGGAAAAGAACCCCCAGAAAGTCGACTTGACTTTACAATAAGATTAGATATTATATCAAAAAATAAAAAAGATATGAGAAAAGTGAAAGAAACGTTTTTGAGGTTTGCAACATGGTTTGCTAACCTAGATTGGGGAGAATTACGTCCAACAAAAAAGGATATTCCTTTCTTCGCGTGGATGATAGGAATCTGCCTGCTGATAGAGGTTCTCATCGTAATCTTCTTTTGGGAGATTCTTAATTTCCTCTTGTTCTAAATTAACAAGGTAGCCTGACCTTACGGGCTATCTTTTTTCTATCTCCAATTTTTACACAAAAAAATTCTCTTGTATCTCCGCTCCGCTTCTATATGATACATACGATTTACTTTACTTTTTCTAATGATGGAACTTCAAGCACAGGAGAATAAAGCTCCCCTGCAATCATCCGCCATCCACTCTGGATCCGTGGAAGAATTAATTCTTTCCTTATGTGCAAAAAATCCCACCTTCACAGACAGCAAACTCCACAAAGAGATCTACAACATGATTCTATACTTCGATCGAGACAAAAAAGGATATCATAAAAAATAACCTACTTTACTTAGCTACTCCTACCTCTATGTCTGAAAATCTGACTCCGAATACTCGGGATAACTACCTTCCCAGCAGTGCAGAAAAAAAGCAAGCGGTGATGATGTACCTTTTCGTTGGATTGCTCCTCTCGCTCCAGCAACAAGACGTTTCCCCCTACATGCACCATCATATCAAACAATCCATGGGATGGATAGTGCTTCTCGTGCTAATAATTTTTTTGGACGTAATCTTATTCATCTTTGGACTCCTCTTTGGAAAATTTTTTTCTATCCTCGGAGGAATTATTACTATTCCTGTGCTCATCCTCGGAATCCTCTGTATAAAACAAGCCTACGATGGAAAATATCAACGAGACACCAACGGAGCAACTAAGTTTTTTTCTGGATTTGCAGGATTAGGAAGCTGGGTTTTAAATCTTTTTGATGCAGATCATTACCAGAGCAAAATTGGACTTGAAAATCCACAACAAATCCCTACAAATAGCTCATCTCCTGAAATTGATCTCACCCAATATGAAATTGGGAAACAATAGATCAAGATTCAGATTTTTTATTCATTTATATATAGGATACCATGAAAATAGACTTAAACTTGGTTAAAGAACTTCGCGATACTACCTTCGCTCCTCTCGGAGATTGTAAATCTGCTCTAGAAGAATGCGGTGGAGACCTCCAACAAGCTATTGAAGTATTGAAGAAAAAAGGAGTCGCTAAAGCGGGAAAAAAAGCTGACAGAGAGACGAATGAAGGAATGATTAAAGTAGAAACTCGCGAGGGAAAAACTATTGGACTCAAATTACTTTGCGAAACTGATTTTGTAGTGAAAAATGAACATTTCCAGACCTTGTTTGCAAACGTTTTCGATAAACTTGCTAGTTCTACTAAAAACGTAGAGAGTTTTGAGGAACTCGATGAAAACATCCAATCAGAAATTACTTCTCTGATTACCGACTTCGTAGGAAAAATCGGAGAGAATATCAAAATCGGAGGAGTCCTCATCACTACCGACCAGACTTTTGCTTATAATCATCCAGGAAATAAAGTTGCTTCTGTTATTTACTTTGATG
This sequence comes from Candidatus Peribacteria bacterium, assembly GCA_031261265.1. The sequence continues at coordinate 38,066 of JAISKI010000046.1, read as the reverse complement.
GAAGTGAAGAAATCGCAAAAGAACTCGCTTTACAAGTTGCTGCAATGAACCCAACGTATCTTTCTTTTGAGGAAATTTCTACCAGTGAAAAAGATGCACTCAAAATAAAATTCACCGAAGAACTCAAAGCAGCTGGGAAGCCAGAAGCAATGATTGAGAATATCGTGAAAGGAAAAATTGATAAAGCATTTGCTGATGATGTGCTACTCGAACAGGAATACATTCGTGATGGTGGGAAGAAAGTAAAAGATTTGCTCACGGAAGGATTTGTGGTTAGCAAGTTTATCAGATTCGCTATTTAATAGCAAGAAAAAATCAGACTATTTAAATAGAAAGCTTCTTGATTTACTTCTGAATCTTCGGATGAAATCGGGAAGCTTTTTCTACCTAAAATCTGACCTTGATAACGCAGGAGAAATCGCCATACTACAATTCCCGAACAATCGGGATAATCAGATTTCTTTTTATCTTACTTTGAACATCACAATGGCAAATCCCTGCATGGAATACGCACTTTCTTACCTTTCTCGCTATCCCAAGACGGAGCAGGAGATGAGGATTTTACTGTACAAAAAAGGCTACGACACCGAACAAATCACCCACACGATGGAAAGTCTGAAAAAAAACGACTTCATTAATGATTATAAATATGCGGAAAGCTACTTTTACAGCGAAGTGATCAAAAAGGGGAAGCCTGTTTTCGTGATTAAGCAGAAATTACAACAAAAAGGGATTGATAAAGGGCTCTTAGACCAGCTTATAGAAGAAAATAAAGCTGACATCAGCGAAGGAATAGCCTCAGGGATTAGGAAAGAAATTGAAGCGTACAAGAAGAAAGGGGTAGATGGATTTGATATCATTCAAAAACTGATGAGGAAAGGACACAGGTTGCAGGATATCAAGGAGGTAATTAATGGAAAGAGAGAGTAAGATATCCTCTGGAACATAAAAATAATTTTCTGTCAAAAATATCTTGCAATAGAAAATTAAATTTCTATACTCTGGTGGATTTATCTCTCTTATCTCAAAAATGTTAACTAATATTGTCCCCTCAGACTTTTCGGATTTTCTTATCTATACTGCTCCTGACTGAGAAGTAAGGGTAGAAGCATGGTTATTTAATGAAACTATTTGGCTCAATCAGAAAACCATGGCAGAACTTTTTGGAGTTGATATTTCCACAATTAACGAACACTTAAAAAATATTTACGCTACCTGAGAATTAGAAGAATGAGCAACTCTTGGGAAATTCCCAATAGTTCAAACAGAAGGCGAGAGGCAGGTTCAGAGAAATATTGCTTTTTACAATCTCGATGCTATCATTTCAGTTGGCTACCGTGTAAATAGCAGACAAGCCACAAGATTCAGAATTCGAGCATCACAAGTCCTGAAAGAATATATCATCAAAGGGTTTGCTATGGATGACAAAAGACTCAAAAATCCTCATCAACCTTTTGGAAAGGATTATTTTGATGAACAATTGGAGAGAATTCGTGCTATACGCATGAGTGAGAGGAGATTCTATCAGAAAATCACCGATATTTATGCTCAATGTAGTATTGATTATGATCCTCAAGCTCCACAAACATTAGAATTTTTTGCAACCGTACAAAATAAGCTCCATTTCGCGATAACCTGACAGACAGCAGCAGAGATTATTCATCACAGAACTGATGCTGATAAAGAACATATGGGACTCACTACTCGAAAATATAGTCCAAAATGACCTATCAGAAAAGCTGATGTAGCTATCGCGAAAAATTATTTAACTAAAGATGAACTAGAATCTCTAGGAAGAATTGTGAATGCTTATCTGGATTTGGCAGAGAATAGAGCTAAAAAATGAATTACGATGACAATGGCAGATTGGGCGATTCGTTTAGATAAATTTCTTCTAGCTGATGATCAAAAATTGCTACAAGATGCAGGGAGAATCTCTGCACAAATAGCAAAAGAAAAAGCTGAAACGGAATTTGAAAAATATCGTATTACTCAGGATCAGGTTTTTCAGAGTGATTTTGACAGGTTTGAACTGCTGGAAAGTGAATTGCTGGGAGAAATCTCTTCCTCTGGAAATCAACAACCAAATCCATAACATTACAGAAGTCAGACTTTTACTCTTATCACTATCACCCATGGGAAGACGACATAGTATCGCAGCCAGAAAAGCAAGTGGAGATGCTGCAAAATCAAGGATCTACTCTATCATCGGAAAGAAAATCCAAATGGCTGCAAAAAACGGTGCAGACCCTAAAATGAACCCCGCTTTGGAAATGGTCCTCGAAAAAGCGAGATACCACGGATTGCCCAGAGATGTCATCGACAGAGCCATTTTGAAGGGTTCTGGACAGCTGGAAGGCGAAGAAATGAAAGAAGTAATGTATGAAGGCTACGGACCAAATGGCTCAGCGTTTCTGATAAAAACCATTACCTCAAATACGAATAGAACCAGCTCAGCAGTGAGGACAATTCTGACCAAAGCAGGTGGTGCGATGGCGGAAATAGGTGCAGTTGCACGGCAGTTTCAGGAAAAAGGACTCATCGTAATTGATGGAGTAAGTATCAAATATGAAGACAAAGGTAGAGAAATGGAAAAAGTGGAGCCTTTCGATGCAGATAAACTTGAAATGGAAGTAATGGAACTCGCTATCAGTGATGTAGCTATTGAAGACGGCACCGCCGAAGTATACACCGAAAAAGCTGACTTTATTACCGTTCGCAAACAGATTGCTGAATTAGGCTATCATATCGCCGAAGCGGATTTGCACTATTTTGCGGACAATACGGTGAATTTAACAGGAGAAGATTTGGAAAGATTCGAAAGAATCTCCGATGCTTTAGAAGAAGATGACGATGTTGATCATGTATATCATAATGTGAATTCATAGGTTTTACCTTATTATTCAATAGATCCTCCCTGAAAGGGGAGGTTTTTTGTAAAAATGTCCTTAAAAATTTGCTTTTATTTTTTTTGTGAATATACTTTATTTGTAGTATTTATTTTATCACTTATGTATTACAGATGAAAAAATTAGCAATCTCCCTTACTTCCTTAGTAGTAGGAGCTTCCGCTTTCGTCACAGCACAATCAATGCCTGCTGTCTCAGATTTAGCTAAAGATTTACCTCATGGATATACAGGGGCAAGTCAAGTTTCTTTCGTATCAATAGATGCTTCAGAGGTTAAGTTAGAATCGCCACTTCTCAATGATAAATATGGGGAGGCGATGAGAGACTACAAGATTAGTTATAGTCCTTATTTTATAGATGATGTAGATCAGGCTTATCTTCAATTATCAGGGAAAGATTTCCGTTTCACAAGTGCAAACATTAGTATTGATGGGAAAGTAAGTTTTTCTTTGGGAGTACAGGATGGAGTCGTAGCTACTCAGAGTTATTATCTTGTAATTACGCCTTTTACCACCTACTATTCTCCAGCAATTAATGATAAAAATGAAATCGGAATCCCTTCAAAGCAATTCTGTTTCAACCTCGCAGAGGCTCGTTATGGTAGCGGTGAGGATTGTAGAGACTTTGACACAATGTTTATCTCTACTCCCACTCCAGCAGAAACTATTCCTACTCTCTCTACTACCGAAGGAGAGTCAACGGATTCTTATGCTCAACATGGAGCAGCTTCCACCGACTGGGGCTTAGCAAATGTCACTCATACTATTTCAGGAAACACGATCACTTTGAGATGGACTGCCGTAGAAAATGGAGGATTGGCAGACTTATTGCTCTTTGATCTCCAACAGGAAAAATTTATCCGTCTAGCTACCGTAAAAATGTCTGATGAAAGATATGATTACACGATGACGCGAGATGGACAACACCTCTTCCGATTTAGACCCTTAGATGGAGGTAAAGAAGTCCGTTATCCAGTGCAGGCAATGAAAACTGATGATACGCCTCCACCTCCACCAAAGATTGAGGAAGTTCCAAAAACTGGACCCGTAGAAGATGCTTTAGGAATGGTGGTTATTGCTCTGCTCGTCTATGGAGGATATAAACTCTACAAAAAAAGATATATCTAGTTATTACACTATTATATGTAAAGGTCCCTTTCTGGGGCTTTTTGTTTACACTTGCATTTCTTTTTCATATTCCTAAGTTTAAGGGGATTTATCTTCTATCTGTTTTGCTGATGAAAAAAATTTTTCTTTCTCTTTTGGTGGTCTGATTTGGACTTTTTGCATATACTCAGGCGTATACTCCCACCGATACCGATACTAAACAGCTCACTAATCTTCAAAATGCACTCTCTTCCGCAGATAATGCAGATTTATGGAAGTATTATCAGCAGTTCGCAAAGCTCCAAAAAGCTGTAGAAGGGTATGATACGAGATTGAGCTATCTTCTCACCAGTTTGAGGGATTGGAGTTTTACCCAGATTACCAATAGAAAAAATCTCTTTATTCAGCAGAGTAAAACCGTAAAAGCTGAGTTTTTAGAAAAATATGGAGATAAACTTTTATTGGATGATGAGGTAGCTAGTAATTGTCTTGGGCGGTATAATACGCTCGATAATCTCAGCTTTGTAAATAATTTTCCTACTCCTTTGACTATCGCAGTGCGATATAGAGAATCAACTTGTAGCTATGCACTTCCGAGAAACGGGGATGGACCTTTCCAGATCGTGAGTAAGGACTATGGGACAGGAGAAATCACCGAAGAACTTTTCCTGCAGACGGTGCAGGATTTTCTAGACTTTTCAAAGACGAAAATTAGTCGATACAATGACAAAAATAAAGCAGATTGACTCAATATTGGACTGAGCTACACGGGAGCGACTCAGACGGATCTTTTGAGATTTTCCGCACTTTACAATGGACTTAGCGGTGCTACTGTCTATGGAGCCATTACTCCCGCATCTCCAAAGTATTTCCGAGAAGGATATGAAAATGATGTTCGAACGGGAGAAAGCAAAAAGGATGGAATCTTCGCAGAATATTTGAAGGTGCTAAAGTGGGAACTAGAGAAATAAAAGCTTATTCTCCCTTCATGGCTTCTAGATATTCATCTTGAAATTCGATATAGATATCCGCCATAAAGTCATCAAAATTCGGAATTTTTGAGGTGAAAAAATCATTGATCACTTCAGAATCCACTTCCTCATCAGAAGTCATCATTTTATCAAAGGCTTTTCTATCCTCCTCGGTAGGCAATGCTTGATAGATTTTTAGCGTAATTCTCTCTTCAAGTAAGGGGAGTAATTCCTCTTTTAGCAACTCAAAATCATCCCTTTCAGGGTCAAATCCAGCGAGAGTAAGCGTTTCATCGAGAAACTGTTCATCGTTGGTGATTTCAGGTTGTTGGTTGTCTGATATTTGTGACATGAGAGAAGAGTAAAAAGGTAAAAGTTTGATCACTCTCTATGGTAGAGATATCCTTGGTATTTTCAAATCAAAATTTGCATATGGTTAAATATGATATTTTATAAAAATTGACTTGACTTTTGATATATATATCATTATAAACATCAATATCAGATTTATTTCTGATGATGTGATCATTAACATTAAAAAATAGTAATTTATGAAACTTAGTTTTAAAAGACTGGGTGAGAGAATTTCTTCTGCAGTGATGTATGGAGAAGAAAGTAGACGTAAGTTTCTTTCTTTGCCACCGCCAGGACAGAAAAAGGTACTTGGTTTAATCACCGAGTACATCTCACAACTAAAAAATGGAAAACTATCGGCGAAAGAAGCGTACGACAGTATCCAAGAAATTTGTACCTTTTTAGGGACAGATCATCCTTTTGATTTGTGTACTAGAAGGCAATTTACAAAGTATCTTGGCTACAATCATGTGTTTCAATTAGTCTACAGTTGGACATTTGAAAAGATAACACTTCCGTTGAAGGAGTTTTCAGCTAGTCTCCTAGATCGGCAAAAAAAACTTTTTTATTATCGGGACGAGTTATTGTGGATCTATTTCGAACTTTCTACTAGGGAAGAGGAGCAAGACTTCTCAGAACGAAAAAGATTGATTGAAAAACTGCTTTCTGAAAAGCAATATGATGATTTGGAAGAGACGATCGTTTCTTTTGAGACAACATATGGAATAGAAGAAAGTTTGTACGCTATCGTTGGATCGGCAGAGAGAGAAGATCAGGTTAAAGGGATCTTTAATGCTGTGGTGACAACGTATTCTCAAAAAGAGTAGATGAATTCAACTACTTTAAAAAAGAATTCACAAAATAAAATAAGTATTAATTTCTCCAGTCTCCGAAAAAATGAAAAAGGAGCAGTGAGACAAAAAACAATCTAAAAGATGAAAGAAATTAAAAACATTCTTCCTTTGGATCAAGTATTGGGAATACTTTCCAATGTGAGGTCTTCAACATTTGAAGGCAGACAAGAAGCTGAAACAGATGAGATCTATGAAGGTCGAGCAAAAGAGTTTGTAAAAAATTCTGGAGCCAACGATGCTAACTTCATTGATACTATCGATTTCGTTCGAGATGCCTATGATAAACAAATTGTTGCTCAAAGCGATAATGCGTCTAAAATCGATGCGAAAAAGAAACTCAAAAAATCGAAAGAAGACGAAAGAGATAGAAAAATTAACAATGTACAATCCAACGCAGGAGTATTGGCTGAACTTAGGCAAGAAAAGAATACTGCTCAAGTAGAACTCAATACTATTGCCAACGAGAATTGGTTGGATGAAAAAGACAAAGAATACTTTAAAAACTATTCTTTCCTACGGTACTTATTAACTTTTCTTGGAATATTCTGTGTTCTTGGATTCTTTGAGTCCGCTATACAAGCAGGAATTATGATTTTCGCGGTAGAAGATGTCTTCAATCTTGTGTTAATTAATTTAGCTGGTTCTCTTGTTGGAACTTGGTTTTTGTATTTACATGACCAAGCGAAATATGAAGCTGAAGGCTTGGCAGAAGAATTGGAGCGTTTAAACGAGAGAAAAAAACAGAGTAAAAAGACGTTAGATGACGATATTTTTGCTACTAAATCCAATTCTACTTCTTTAACCGCTAAATGGTTTGCAGAGCATACGGATGTAAAACAAGTCCGTGATGGAAAACCTGACGAATATAAGATAAAAAAAAGTGGAATTGGGTCGTTCTTTGTTGTTTTAGGCTTTATCGTTTGTCTTGCAAAATCAGGATGGTTCTTGAAAGCGGCTTTTATGAGACATAGTCTTTCTCCCGAATTACTATCTACAGGAGCTTTAGCGTTTTGTATTATTGGTACTCTCGTTATTGCAACTGCTATCATTTTTTTGGGACTATTTTATATGCATTATTTCTTCCGTGGAGTAAGACATAAAAGATGGTTGCCATCAAGTCTGAAAAAAGAGTATACACAAAAGAGTAAAGAAATTCTCTCTTTGGAAAAACAGATTAAAGCAATCCCTTCGGGAGATGCTAATGGTATCAGACAGACCTATGAGGGGACTATCAATTCAATTCAAAAAGACATTGATGATTTATCTCGTACAGAAGAGGATACTAATTGGAAATCTTATATCCAATGTTTCAAAGAGATTATAGATACTCTGGAACAAAAAACAGGTCTTCCTCTTAAGAAATTGAGAGACGCTTTAGGAGTTAATCAACAACAGTAAAACATAAAATAAAAAAGACATGACAACAATAAAAAAAATCAGTATGATCATAACAACAATTGTTATGATTACTTTGGTATCATCTTGTGGTAATAATCCTATTGCTGATACGCTAATTCGTAAGCAAATCGTGAATATCAATGAAGGAACAGAATCTTTTGATTCTATTCCCCCTCGTGAGCAACGATTGTTGATGGCAGACGCTCGCCAACCACTTACGATTACCTGGGAAGGTAGTTTTACCGATAAAAATGGTAAGTTCTATCATTATACCGATACTTTCAGTACAGAGGGACTCTGTCTCACAGAAAGAGACAAAAATGTTCGTTTGGAAGCAATGATTGGTGCAGGTAAATATAGTAAAAGAGGTCTTGAGGCTGAATTGGCAAAAAAAATAGAAGCCTTCGCCGAATGGCGAAAAGATAAGGTACCCTTCAAGGCTATTGGGATAGCATGGGATTTAACGGGAGGTTATCATAAGGATTTTAATCTAAAAAAACTTCTCATTAAATTTCCTGAAGCGAAGATAGCTGAATGGATTGAAAAGGGAAATGATTTTACATTGGATTTGGAAATAATCGGATGTAATGACTTTCCTGATATACATCCCATTCAAAAAGGAAGTATAGAACAAATGAATCTAGAGATCCAAGAGGATCTTGAAGGTTTCAAAGGAGATATGAAAAGTACAAAATTACTTACTCCATTGGGAAATACATGGAAAAAGAAATATTTTCACATCTTTCTTTTGCACTCGGATTTGTTAGAAAATAATGATGAAAAGAACGCTTATAATTATAAGGGAGAAGAGGAGTTAGACTTCTCTCCATATTTTGTAAATATCCCTCAGCTTCCTGAGGAGATCTATATCGAGATCGATAGAGCAAGATATGTTGGGACATCAACTCCTGACCAAGAATGGTATAATGCATTTGAACATGCATTTAAAAAAGTTGTTCCACAGATAATTATAAGATAACATCTAAAACTTAAGAAAGAAAGCGGACCTTATCGGGTACCGCTTTTTTTGATCTTTACATTATAATCCCACAATTTTTGCCTTAACTATAGAGACATCTCCCTCTTTTTTTCAAACACTATTTTCTCTAAAAATTACTTCAGCATTTTCTGGTAAATCTTTTAAATCTTCATACTTTAAGATATCGATCTTATTCCTCGTTAAATCTACTTTTCTCAGAGAGATATTCTCATCAGCATCAGTTTTTTTCAACCAATACAGTTCATAAATGGCATTATCAGGAAGCTCTAATTCTACGAGCTTTGTCCTAAAATCTTTCAATACTTCAGTAGAGATCTTTGGAGAAGAGTATTCACCAATAGAGATCTTTTCTGTACCGTCTCCTTTGATTGTCAGTTTTTTGAGATTTGGCAATAGAACAAGTATTTCATTCCAATAGTTATTTAAATCCCCATTATAAAGTCCTTCTATTACGAGAGAATCAGATTCTTTGGTTGTTTCTTTTAAAGCTTCTATCAAAGTCTGACTACCAATCTTACTAGTAATCTCTCTTAGTCTAGCCTCTTTTATCATTTTTTCTTTAGGATCCACTAGTTTCAAATCTTTCCCGATCTGTGCTCCGATTTTTTTGATATTCTCTGTAGGATCTTCAGTATTATTTACAGGAGAAACGAGTAATTTCTCGTTGAGATGATCTTCAAATTTATCTGCAAACTCAGAAATAGGACGATTCTCCTCTCCTATTAAAGAAGTAGCCTGAAATTTTTCTGGATCTGTTCCATATTGTTTGGCCAGTTCCTCAGCAACGTCTTTCCAAACTTTTGCTACTTCTTGACCCACAAATTCTTCATAATAGTTTGCCATATCTTTTCCATGAGTTTTGTTTAACCATCCATCTTTACCATATCCAAAGAAGGGATACCAACCTGGTTTAAGATTTTTTCCACCCTGCCCCGTGGTAATATAGAAAGGGACAATTGTTCATCAAATACTAATCAGACTTACAGGTCTATCATGAATTTTAACGAGAGGAGGGTAATCATTTCCATCAATCGTTATCTTTTCCTGTTGTATGCGACGATCAGTAAATTTCAGAGCTTCAATCGTGTCTTCATTAAGCTCCTTTTTCTTTTTCTCGATTTCAGCCTTCTTTTTAGCTTCTAAGTCCTCTTTTTCTATATCCTTATAAATCAATTCTCCCTCCTCATTAAAAGTCAGCTTCCTTTTCCCCTCAGTACTGAAAACCTCAGCTTTCCCATTTTCTGGTTCTATTCCTAATTTTACTTTATCAATTTGCTTCTCAATATCAGATATATCTCCTTTTACCACTCCTTTGAGACTTTTATCTATAAGTTCATACATATAGGCTCCCACTTCAGGAGAAAGTTTCTTCAACCCAAGGCGATCTGCTTCAGTATCGGAAATATTCACAAGATACTTCGTCAAATACTCCTTCAAATGCTCAGGCTTGATGAGATACATTGCAAAAAGTTCGGTCATATCCTCACTTGCTTGTAATCCTGCTCCTTGGTAAGTACCTAAATATTTACTTACTAACATAGAGAGTCCTTTCTTTTCATCATATTTTCTCACCTCTTTCAATGCTGTGAAGAGGGTAGCTAGAGGGGCATTTTCTTTCATCACTACCGTAGGCACCACTGTATGCATTAATTCATGAGCTAACTTGCGAGCTAAATCATCAGTCTGATTTTTGAAAAGTTTATCTTGCTGATATCGCATACCTTCATTATATTTGCTTCCCAAGGTGATAATTGCACCATTGCCATCATCTCTATCATTTGTAGAGACAAAGGTTGTGTCATCCAAAACTAATTTTTTGATCTTCCCCTTTTCTACTAAGGCATTATAAACTTTTCAGAGTTGAGGATATTTTTCAAAGACCTTTTCTATCTTTGCTTCATTAGCATAGAGTTCTTCGTGTTTTTTTGCTATTTTCTCAACTTCTGTTTTTTCTGTGTTTTCCTCTTTCTCTTTTTTCTTATCAGTATTTTTTTCAGGAGTAGTATCAACAATCGGAGTCACAGGAACCTGGCTTCTACTGATTTTTCTCTTCGTCACCTTCCCCTCATTATCCACTATAAGTTCCATAGCTTCATCGCTGAGCTGATGTCCAGCAGGAGGATCAGTTTCTACTACCGTGTAAGTACCAGCGTTTAGTCCAGTGATTTTATGCGGTTGATCATCTGTCTCCCAAGAATCAATTACTTTTCCATTCGCATCTTTTACGACAAATTTTGCTCCAGCTAGAGGTCTATTATTGGTATCTACTTTTACGAGATCGACTTCACCTTGTTTATTATTGCGAACCAAAATCGCATCTTTCCCATACTGTGGCTTCTCAACGTCTTTGCCATTTCTTCTGAATGTATTAGAGGTGAGCCCAGCTACTACAGGAATAAAACTTGCTAAAATTCTGTCTTTTACACCAAAAGCACCATCAACAGCTTTTTCAGTAATGTTCAAAATTCCTCCTCCTACTTTATCGGTAAAGGTCTTAGTTCCCGTCACATAATGAAAATCTAATGGGATAGTAGATCCTGAATCAATATGCCCTTGTACGATTCCCTCAAAGGATTTTAATCCTCTTATATATCCAAGATAATCATTGGTCATTCCATGTACATTTTCCCAAGTATGATTATTGAGATACTCCAGAGCGTTTGCTTTTGTAGTAGCATCCAATGGAGTAGTATTGATATAGTCTTTTGCTTCGTTGAGAAGTCTTGTATATTCCGACAGCGTAGCCCTTGTTTGTCCTTTCATCATTACAACGGTATCAGTTCCTGAATAGACGTTTACATTAATTTGAGAAGCATCTGCTAAATCTGGATGTGTTGCAGGGTCTAACATTGCTTTTGTTTGATTTGCTATGTTATGGGCGGTATCTTCATAGAGATTAGCTCCATTATGAGCAAAGTCGGTTTGAGCATCTCCCAAATTGATATTTGCAGCTTCATGTTGTTCAGAAAAGAGTCCAGAATGAGTAAAATACTGTGATGCTACACTCGCTCCCACTGCCAAAGCTCCTGCGGTAAGTCCCCATTTGGTGGCAAGTCGTGCTCTTTCTTGTCAGAACTTTGTTCTGGCTTTTTGATAATCTTTCTCAAATTCACCTCTCAACTCATTGTAATTCACGGCACTTCCATCAGCATTTTGTGCACGGATCAACGCTGGGATATCGGTTAGTGTTCCTCCTTGTCTTTCTGCTACCAGTTGGAGAGACTTCTCTAGAGCACGAAAATCCTGCTCAATCTGGTTTACATTCTCAGACTTCAGATAATTATGTCCCTTATTTCTATAAAAATCCAATCTTGCATATGCATCCAAAACAACCGCGTTGAAAGCATTTTCTTCCTCTACAGATAAAGCATTTCCTGCCACTCCTTTCATGATCAGATCAGAAAGCTGTCTGGTGTCAGCGAATTTATCTGCACTTTGAGTCGTGGTTTCATAAAGTTCATATTGTCTTTTCGCTTTATATCTCTTCCACCAGCTCAAAGATTTATCGTCTTTTTCAGCTCTTCGCTGAGCCATTTTTGCTTGTACATTTGCGAAATCTCTGGTAGTATCTTTTTCATGAGTATTTTGTTCTTTTGTATGGTGAGTCCATTTCTTCACAAAAGTCCTAAATCCTACTACAATCCCTGATGCTACTGCTGTCACACCTCCTGCCGTCACTGCAGATGCTCCGACAGCGGTTGCGAGTCCTCCAGCTCCCATGATAATACCTCCCATTCCTACACCTACCAGAGCCTGTCCCCATCGAGGAAGTTTATCCATCCAATGTCCAACCTTGTAGACCCAGTTTTCACGATCTTTATTATTGATTTGGTATGCCCCCTGTCCTTTGTCGAGGAGATCCAATTTAATATTCAGATTTCCTAGGGCTAATTGCTCTTTTGCGATTTTATCTTTCAAATGGAGCAAAAGCTGAGCATCATCGATTTTTCCTCCTGATTTTTCCAGCTCCGCTCTAAATCGTGGATCTTTCTGGAAGGCGAGCACATGATCAGAAATCTTTTTCATAATCTGAGCTTCCACAGATTTTTTGTCTCCTGCAGTAGGTAAACTTTCCAGCAACGTTTTCACTCCCTCGTTCAAAGCTCTCTCTGCCTTCACATGTTTCAGCTTTTCCAAAATATTCGTTCCTAAAAAGTTTGGTTTAGGCTTCTTACTCTTGCTCTTGCTAAATTCTTCTCTACTGCTTTTTACCGTATCATCATTTTTCAATAAATCGTTAAATGCTTTCTGAAACTGGAATTCATTCACTTTCCCTTCGATAAAATCTTTACCAAGCTGATTGAGAGCAGTAGCCGTAGCAGGTTCCAATTTGAATTCAGTTTTCTTTTCTACTTTCCCAACTTTATTTTGGAGTTCAAGTTCATGTCTGTCTGCTTGAGCACTCATTTCATCGTTAATATTTGCATTATTTACGAATGGATCAGTTCCATAGCTCTTTTTCTTTTCCTCAATTCTCTTTTTTCTCAGTCTTCCTCTATTGAAGAAACGAGTAAACTTTTTCGGATTGAGTCGAGACATCTCACCCCATTCATTTGTGAGTTCATTTTCCACTTCACGAGAAATCATATCTTCATAAGATTCTGTCACATTAGAGAGTACTCCAGAGATATCAAAGGTTTCTTCTGGTTCAGGTGGAGGCACTACCACTCCTTCCACTACTACTTTCCTTTTCGCAGTTTTAGTTTTTGTATGCTTTTTCCCTTCATTATCTATATATTCTTTTTTGATCGTATAGACTATTTCATACGTTCCTGGAGTATTGGTGTCTACGGTTCCAGTCACCTTAATCTCATCAGACACATCTTCTCCATCTCGAGTTGCTTCAGCTCCTTCATCCACAAAAGTCTCTCCCTGCTGAAGGGTTGCTGGATTGGCTCCAAGGACTTCGAGCGTAAGGGTATGCTCAATTTCTTCTACATCATCTTTTACGGTGACGATTCTGATTTTTTCTTGTTTTTTCTTGATGGGTTTTCCCTCATCGTCTACATCATCCACTTCTACAGAGTATTTTACTTCATAGTCTCCTGGTTTATCCGTATCTATCTCTTCCACACCTGTCACTTCGACTTTATCAGTCACATCTTTGTCCCCATGAGTGGCTTTATATCCAGGTTCTTCAAAAGCTTCTCCTTTCTCAAGGATTAGAGGATTATCCCCTTCAAGTTCCAAAGCGAGTGGTTTCGGAGTTTCAATAATCTCAATAGGCTCATCCACTCTCAATCTTCTAATCACATGATGTCTTTCACTATTACCAAAATGCTCTTGTGCCTCTTTAAAAATCAGTAAGGGTTCATGGTTTCCTACGTTATACGTTGATTCTTGATCCACTTTTTGCTGATAGAGATCAATCAACTCCTTGAGCTTTTCTGGAGTCATATCATCGGAAAGTAATTCCTGTATTGCCCACATTCTTACGTTTCTGATACGTTCAGATGAATTTCCCCCCTTGAGCTTTTGTAATTTTTCTTCTAATTCTGCTCTATACACATTATCAAAAGTTCCTTTCCCCCCCACAATAAGATATTCTACTTTATATCCTAAATCTGCTTTATTTAGTCCTTCTACTGCTTTTTTTGCTTCAGCTACGAGTTGTGCTTCAGATTTATAATTGGCGTCTCCCACCTTTAGCTCTACATTATTAATCTGGATATACTCATTTCTCTGGAGAATGACTTTTTCAGCAAATTCTGTATCAATCTGGTGTAATCTTTTATTTTTCTCATTGTTATCAGAAATGGTGAATGCTTTCTTATAAGTATCTACGAGATTATCATAAAAAGGCATCTCATTCAAACGAAGGGTTTCTCGTTCGTGAATCTTCACGTTCCCTGTGGGTCGTCCTTCTCCCTTATTAGAGTCCCTATTGTGCTCAATCTCATAAGCAAGGTTGTCTCTCGAAACGAGTTTGCTGAGTTCCTCAGGAGGTCGCTCAACCTTAGTAGGATAGCGGAGTCCTATTTGAAGCCATAAAGCCTCGAATTGTGCTTTTTCAGACTCAGACAAATCAGGGTTCTGCATTAAAGCGGACAAGTCCTTTTTCATCTCTTCAATCTCTGCGGGAGAAAGAGCAGAAAAATCTGTTTGTAAAGAGGTTGCGAGATCAGCACTAACGATTTCTTTTAAATCATCAGGTAAAAATTTGATCTTGCTTTTGAGATTATCGTAATGATCTTGTGCATTACGTGGGGAAGTGCGAGTAGCCATAGAGCTAGGGGTAAATAATAAATATAGCCAATTATATCCTAAAATCGTTTTTTTTGCAAAATTTGACACTATTTACTACACGAATATATGCTAAAAAATAAATAAAAACTTGACTTTAAATATAAAATGAATATAATGAAAACGTATTTATTATTTACTCTATCTCCATGGGATTAAATCGACGAGGCCGCACGGCATTACATCTAGGAAATACTCCTACCTCTTTACCAAAACCGATTATAAAAACTACGGTCAACACTAGTAAAATGCTTGTTGATGTGTTGGGTACTACAGCAAATAAAGGAGTGGATGCTCTTTTTAATTGGGGGAAACTATTCTCCAAAACTCACCGATCACAAGCAAAAACGGACTATAAAAAAATTTTTGGAGATTGGAAAACGGATGTAAAAAAAGATAATGCGGATTATATTGCTCCTCTCGATGGAGAATATCAAAAAGCAAATACCCCATCGAAACTCGTGGCAGGTGGAGTACATGGGTTGACGGGATTTGTGGGTAATACACGAGATACCGTAGCAGGTGCAGTATGGAGAACGTTTACTAGTCCTAGTGCTTTATTCTCAGGAAAATTCAAGAGCAACCGAAAAAATTATGGCACAGATATCAAAAAATGACGATCAGAATACTGAAAAGGATTCAAAGAGCTTCGTAATGGTAGGGCACCAGCTACACCTCCTGCACCAACTCCAGCTCCATAACCTTCATAAAAAACATTTCATAAAAAAAAGAGGGAAATACTCATCCTCTCTTTTTTTCTATAGTCAGATTTTTTTTAATTATTCAACGATCTCCACATTAACGGGTACACCTTCTACTTCTCCTTCAGGCAGAGTAGTATCATCTGCATTTATCTCATCTGGGTTAGTCCCGTCTATCTCCGTTTGTTCTCCTCCAAGTAAATTAGGGTCTTCTACCTGTGGAACATTGAGAATTTCTTCTTCAGCTCCTGCTTTTGAGTACGTGAAGACATTACCTGCTACAGTAGTGATAGCCAAACGTTCAGCGTTGTCTCCTACCATACGAGTACTTGCAATAGTGAAAGTGGCTCCGTTAAGATCAAATGCACTTTCGAGAAGTGATTTCTCTTCATCAAGACATGCCATTTGAGTTTGGAAGAAAGTTCCCTGAATAGTTTCATCAGCTATGGTGTATTCTCCACCAATGCTATTACAAAGTTGAGTGTTTACACTCGTGTCAGAGAAATCCAAGCGGTATTCTCCATTTACAGCCTGTCCATCAAATTCTCTCAGGATCCATGAAGTGTTTGCCAGAGGATTGAGGGTCTCTGTTTGTTCTGTTGAAGTTTCTTCTCCAGCTTTGAATCGTCCTTTTTGGACTCCAAGGTATGCTACACCTCCTGCGATAATGAGGATAATGAGCAAAGTTCGTAAAGTTTTTTTCATTGGCAATAAAAATAAAGAGATAAAAATCTGATTTCAGAGTAGCTATTTCCTACTCACTTGCAAGAGATTTTTCATTTTAAGGACGGGTTCTATAATAACTTGGAATTTGAGCGATTTTCCAGGTGTAAGTCTCAGATTTCCCACCAACATTTTGAGATCTTTTGATTACAAGAGTCCCTTTATCTACATCAAAAGCATAAGAAAACAATTCCTCTCCACATACCTTTTCTACCTCCTTTGTGAAGATTTGATCTTTTAGAATAAAGTTTTCGAGTCTCAGATCCCATTGCTCCCCATCTCGGAGAGAATAGCGATATTTGAGAGAAACTAGATTCTCCTTTTCCCCTGTAGCAAAAATCGGATACACTTCCAGCTTTTTGTTGAGATATTCCAATTTTACTCCTTGAGTGCCCATTTCTTCATTCCAATCAGCTTTCTCAGGGATCCAATCCTTGAAAATCGCTACATCCAAATAATTTTCCTTATTCGAAAGTGTATATCCCTGAATATGACTGCTATATCCACAACCATCTCCCTCTCAATAGCTAATTTCTAGATAATTACGCTGAGGCTCATAAGAAAAGCTGATGGCATTTCCACTTCCCACATCTTGATAAGAAACAGGGACTTGCTCTGCGATCAGTTCACCATTAAGGTATAAATCTCCCAAATTTCTTTTTTTATCGAGAGCTTGGAGATTCTTGGTCGTATAGAGCGTTTCTTCTCCGGTATTGTAGACGAAAGGGGTCGTTAATAAGGAAAAATCCTCTCCTTCCTGCAGCAAATACTCATTGCCATTCGGGAAAATACCAACATCTCCATTTTCTCTCACCTCCTCTGCTTTAGGATCCACATAGAGAGTAGTAGCAGAAAAAATTCTGCTTTCAAAATTGCTTTTCAGTCCCAAGCTTCCTTTACCCAAGAGTTTGTCCCCTTGGTAAAAACTCAAATGATAACGATTCCATCCCTGAGCGAGATTCTTATATCCCAAACTAAAGGTAAGCGAAAACTCTTTCCAGTTATTCACATTGATGGGGAAAGATTCAGATTTTTTTCCATTTTTTCGTTGAATGTTTATTTTATCTGCTCCCTCAGGCACACTTCCCGTCAAAACAAAACCAGGAGAGGGCAGTTCTTTATTCCCATAGTAAAAAGGTTGGATTCTCTCTAGACTTTCAAATGAAGTTCCTGTGAGCGGAATCTCCGCCAAAGAAACTCCAAATCAGCAGAGGATAAGTGTGGTAAGCAGGAAAAATTTTTTCATGGTTGTATTTTTATTTGGATAAAGGACATTATTTTGTATCAGGGAAATATCTCATGACTTGGAGGACAAATTTATCGGCCATTCTGTATCTTCTCTCCCATTCTTCTGCAGACATAAAGACCAAAGAGATATTTTCGATAAAGAATCCTCTAAAAATATCGGCGATAGCATTTTTCAGCTCCTCGATCTGTGGTTTCTCCATATACTGATAGACGACAATGAGATCCATCTCTAGTGGCACTCCAAATTTTTTCCCCCAGAAATATTTATTGATCATGATCGCATAGCTTTTAAAAAGCTGACTTAACTGGATTTTCATCGCATTAAAAAAGAACTGTTTGAAAACCTCGTATTGATCAGGATGCATACTGATAGAAAAACCAGAGGAATCCTTTTCTATTGCTAAGATCCCCGATTCTTCTAGTGAATCAATTTGTTTTTTGATGGCGGGAAAGGTCCGTTCAAGTTCACTTTCCAAGGCTCTCATACTGACTCCTTGTCTACGAAAAAGGAGATACTTGAGGATATCTACCTTTGTTTTGCTTCCAAAGAGTTTTTCAAGATTCATACCAAAAAAGGGAAAGTAAAGTTGTACTCTCACTTATATAAAAATTTAGAGAAGAAATGCAAGAGGGGATTCTCTGTTTTGCTTCTAAAGAGTTTTTTATAGAGCCGTATTTATTTATATGTCCCTAGTTTTTTATAGGCGTCTAATCAATAATTTTTATTTTGTTGCCGATTATATGCTACATATTCAGCATAGCTAACCCTCTTGTTTCCAACCATTACCCCAGCGGTATTAAATCTTTCAATAGCGGTTTCAACTCTTGTAGGTCCTTTTGCATCCTGAATCTGTTTAATAAACGTATTTACATTTGAATCACTGAATGCTGGCATGGGATACCCGCATTGCTTAGAAATAAGTGTCCAATATCTTAGTACAGGTTGTACATAATCTGCTCGCCCCCTACCAGAATATCTTTTTAATGCAGTTATTCGAGCATCTCAGGGATATTGAGTACTAGGAGTGGGACAAAGATCTGTTAAAAATCTGGCACTCAGATCCATCCCTATCACTGGATGAAATCTATCATCATAGTCGATGAGAAGTTCCATGTTATCCTTCGTCTCGCTTTTTGCTTTCATCAGCAGTTCTCCAGCATCAAAATCTCTAAACCCTTGAGAATTTGGTGCAATAGTACGAACCCCATATTCATTGGCATTATTGGTCTGTATATGTAAAAATCCTACCCCTCCATCACTAACAATTTCGTTGGCCCCCTTCGTCTTAATCCAGCGTTTATCTTTTTCTTTGCTCTTTTTATTTACATTATTGGATTGATTAATAACCGTAACATCTCAAAATCCCTCTTGAGCCATCATCGCCAACAAAAGTCCAGCAGGAATATAATATCTTTCTTCTACTGCTTCTGTGATATTCTCTCGCCTTAAACATCTTAAAATTCTGCCACTTTCACTATATTTGTCTGGTAAAACCCCCGTAATGTTTTTTACTCCAGGATCAGGATAAAGTTCTTCATATCATAATTCTAGAGGTTTCTCTTTTAAAAGGGTAATAGGAAGCTTTAAGTACACACTCATTTCTGGAAAAAGAAACGTAGTATCAGGATAAGCTCTCCCAACACTATCTGTAAGCAACATGCGATCAGGAGCATAACTTGGAAATTCTTGGGTCGCTTGTTCTATCACAGAGGAAATCCCCATTCCCTCCCCCAAGGTGTAGCGGTAAATATTATATCTTTTATCCTTACTTTTATGGAGGTAGGTAAATTTTTCTTCTTCGTTGCCATCAATGCCCTCATCAAGAGCATCTTTTTCCTCGGAAATAATCTTTCCTTGATGCACCGCTTGATAGGTAGCATATCCAGCACCTCCTCCAATAGCTGTGGTAGCGATGAGGATCTTCAAAAAATTCTGCCTTATTTTTGTTTTTATGTTATTCCAAAGATATCTATTTCCTTTTTTTTCTAAAAATCCTGTTTTACTGATCGCAGTATCCAGATAATCAATAGCCCCATGGAGGGAATAGGCCCCAGATTTGATCAAGTTCCAAGCAAACATCCCGCTATATTTGAAAAGTTCTTTACTATCGTGTAAAATTTCTTTGCGATAAGAAATCTGATTTTTCTCTTCAAGTACTTGTACAAGTTCTTCTTGCTTCTGAGCATGTTTTTTTATCCCTCACAAAACGTCTCTGCCTAAAAGCAGAGTATTGCTATACATTTCCTGTGCATTGTGCCCAGCATTTTTTAGACTTTCTTTAGCTTTTGGGAAGGTGTTATTCCACGTCCCAGCAGGCAAAAGATCCTTTTCATGAGAGGGTATTCTGTTCATGAGCGTTCCAGAGGTAAAATCTTCTTGCAATTTTCAATAATTCTCCTACATACAATAATACTCAAAACCTTTTAATTTGTCAAATTCTAATGAAGAAGAAGTTGATTCCCCTTCTCTTTCTCCTTATTCTAGTCATTCTTTGCTTTATGGTGAAGGTCCAACTTGGGGCAGGATATGCTTCCCCATCAAAAACCTCCTCCTTTGATGCAGACAGTTTTTTTGAACATCTGGAGTTTATCACCTGAACCCTCTTCGTATGACCTGATCCTCACGTCCTGCAAGCTTATCAAACCTTTCTAACAAACACAGACTCTTTCCTCCACTTGCGGAATTACGAAATCACCTATCAGCCTTTTAAATCTGCTTTCTTAGAGCTTTCTCAGAGAGGACTCCCAATCCATATCATTTTGGAAGATAAGATCTATAATGCTTATCAAAATTTCTTTAAACAACTGCAAAACGCTCTTTCTGGCGAGCAAAACATAAACATCCAGTCTGATGACCCAATGGGGACGGTCTACGTTCATAGTAAAGTAATGCTCAATGAAGAGGCTTTCCGAATCCAGACGGCAAATCTCACTAAATCCAGCTTCGAATCCAATCGTGAACACTTCTTCTTCTCAAAAGACGAAGCGGTTCGTGATTCCTTATCCCAGCTTTTTGAAAAAGATTGGGCAGGAGAAAAACTAAATGCTGATCAGCTTCATCCCAATTTGGTCTTTTGCCCTATAAACTGCAGAGCGGTGATAGAAACAATGTTGAAGAAGGCAGAGGAGTCGATTATCATCCAGACCCAATACATTCTCGATCCTGCGGTTCTCGCTATCCTTCGTCAGCAATCTGAAAAGGTTGATCTGCATATTATCGTGGCGGATACGGTGGATAATACAGAAGTGGTAACTTATTTCGGTCCAGCGGTAGCCCGCAAGCTCTCTTCTCGCTACAATCACACCAAAATGATCCTCATCGATGGGAAGTATCTCCTCTTGGGGTCGATGAACCTTTCTGACAATTCTTTAGACAATAATAGAGAAATCTGAATCATGCTCCTAGATCCAGCTTTACTTCAGCAGTTTGAGGAAGGATTCTGGTTAGATTGGGAAAATTGATAGAAAATACCTTGATATATATAAAGAAATCACTAGAAATAAGATACAAATAAAAAATTGTTAAATCTAAAAAAACACAAGAATGCAAAAATTTTGGTCAAAAGTGATTTGGCTTTCCTTTGAGGGAAAGCAAGAAAAGGTAATCTTGGATCTCTTTCCAAGCTCACAACACGCTCCGAGGAAATACCTTGAAGAAAGGCACGTAAACTATCCGCTTTCTGGTTTACTCTTCATCTATGAAGACGACAAAGAAACGCTACTCGGTAGTGTAGAAAGTGTCCTCACAGGGAAAGAGGCTCCAGGAGCTTTCCAACCAGGAGAAGTAATCTTCGAAGTATTGAGATCCGACCTAGAAGAGGGCTTACAAGTTCTTCCTCCTGATCGGAAACTACCTCGTAAAGAGATGAATGAAATGGTAAAAAACGGAGGACGTCTGCTTCTGTTAGAAGAGCTTGAGGGAATCTGGATTCCAACCCTTTCATTTGATAATACCCTCTGAGGGGAAAATGGTATCTTAGTTAAAAAAATTTAAAAAAAGTGAGTTATGACGAAAGAAAAAAATGGCAAGAATTGGGAGAAGTGGCTTCCCAAACGGATTGATCATCTTGCAGACGGAGTAGAATATCAGCTCCGTAAAGTGGAAACAAATCTGGAAACAGGGACTAAGACCGTTAAGAATTTGGGTCCAAAGTTCACAAAACAGAATGGTTCTATCCACGGGCAGTTAATCGCGGAACATCTCAATATTCCAAAAGAAGAAGGGATTGGCTTCGAAGTAGTACGAACTGAAAAAAAGCCTCGGGTTCGAAAAAGGGATTACGATTCCTCAAGTTCCTAAAACATCATGCAGGCAACCCTATTGGTTGTCTGCTTTTTTTTATTCCATCACCTCACCTAAAAAGTCGTTAAACGATTTCAGTATTTTGAAGCCTTTTATTACTTCTTTCTCAAATTTTTCTTCCACGACTTCTTCATCTTTCACGCTATGTCGCACACAAAATCTTGGATAAAGGAGAAGTTCCAAAGCTTCGGGAGTAGCCAGAATTTTCTTTGCTTTCGTCTTGCCTACAGCTTCTAAAAGATTTTTCCCTCTACTGCTTTTTATTCTCCTCTCTAAGCTTACTTCATCCTGATCTACCAGTCCTCCAAAGTACTTTAAAAAAGCAGTATCCTTCACAATCTCTTCTCGCTTGCTCCAATTTTTCCAAATATGGAGAATGATCGCATCTCTCTGAGCAGGACTAGGACATCGAGTGCCTCCAGAAATTCCGCTTGCATTTCCTGGCTGGATGTGGAGATAATATCACGGCATCGGCGATTTTCTCCCTCCAGAGGACATAAATGCTCCAAAATGGATTTTATAGGGGCTTTTATCCTTGGAAAAGCGAATATCCTTATTAAACCTGTAAATACAGTCTTTCGTAGTGATCTCCTCCAGTTTGCTATCTATCTTTTTCATCTGAGCTAAAAGGCTGTCAATCAACGCAAAATATCTCTCTTTTTCTTGTACGTAGAGATCATGATGGGTATGCATTCGTGTAGTGTTGTTGTTTATTTTAACGGCTTCTAAAAATTTGAGGGTGATAGGGGAGAGCATAGGGATTTCCGCTTGAGTGATAAAAGGGTTGAGTATAGTGTATGCAAGGAAGGAAAAAGTTCAAGAGAAAAAAACTCCCTCCGAAGTGGGAGAGAGTTTGAGTGAGCTAGTTTTTTTAAGGTTAGACACTAGCAAGTTGTTTATCCTGTGTCTTTTTTTCAGCAATTCTTATTTGTTGTTGCTGTTGAACAGCCTCTTTTACGAATGAATCAAAAGACTTTCCCATTTTATTACTTGCCTGAGAGATAAATTTATCGTTGATAAGATTGTTATTCTCATCCATAACTTCTTTGAGAGGAATTTTAATGTTTTTCATATAAGATCTATTATTTTCTATGGGATCTTTAGCTTTAAATGAGAATTCAAGATTATTCCCTACGATGTTCACCTTACGAAATGCGAGGCTGTTATTTTCAAATTTATTTATAAATGTTTGCGTCAATTGGCTTTTTTCTAATTTATTATAAGGGTAGCTAGCATTATAATCGGAGACTTCTTTAGGGAGATTACCAAAAGATTTTTCTGTTATAGTCAATTTTTTACCTTCAATAGTCTTTATGAATTTATCTCTATTGTTTGCAAGCTCCTTCTCACGATTATTTTTTGCTTTAATTTGATTACCTGCTGTTTCTTCTGATTTATTGAGTTTATCTTGCTTTTCTTGCTCTGTCTTTAAAGCAGCATCAAGTTGTTTTTTTACTTCTGCATCAAAGGCGGTATTATTAGGATTTAAGGCTTTATCTAGATAATCCTTAATATTTACTTGTGCATGAAGTATAGGGTATGTTTTCTTAGTAGTGATTTCTCCAGTTTTACTATTATGAGTTTTTACATCAATAGTTGCTCATTTACTTACTAAAACCATAGGATTTTTGTTTAGAGCATCTTGTGACGTATTAATACTATAGTCTTTAGTGATAAGATCTCTTCTAAAACTACGAACCTTTTGTTCAAAGGTTTCTTGGTTTAGTCCATTACCCTTTTCTTTAGCTTCTTCATTTTTTTTCTGTTGCTCCTGTCTTGGAGTTTCTTCATTTCGATACTCTGTTATTGCCTGAAGAGTTTTTCCTTTTGGATTTCCATCAATTTCTTTTACTCCGAGGTTAGTTTTAAGTTTTCCATTGAGGACAAGATACGTCTGAATCAGAGCAGCATCCTCTTGATTATTATTTAATCTTGATTGGATCTCAGCCCATGTTTGTACTCCTTTTAAAGAGTTGAGTTTGTTTTTGATCCCAAAAGTTTTCTCAAATTTTTCAACAGGATTCTCATAAGACTCTACTCAAGTACGATAACGATTGAGTGGGGTATTAGTAATGTTTCTTGCTGAAAAATCTTCGTCTGGTTCAACAAAGTACTGAACTTTTCCAGGATGTGTAGCGAGGCTAGAATCAGGAGTGTTTTTCTCCTTGATTACATTAGTTGCGAGATTTTGTAAATACTCTTTTTGTTTTGGGGATAATTTCCCGTCTAATTTTCCATCTACAGCTTCAAAAGCTGATTTGCTGATTTCTGTTGCCATGGTGATAGGTATAAAGAATAAAAGGTTTAGATATCTAACTCGATATCTGAAAGAATAGCGTCAACATCAGCTTTATCAGCTTCTTCTTGTTGACGGATATGTTCCAAGAGAGTGCTTACTTTATGGGTATGTTCGGCACGTTCTTGTTCCTGGAATCCTTGGAGTTGACCCGCAATAATATCAAAAATGTATTGCAGAGTTTTGCTGGAAGGCTGATCAATTACTGATAATAATCTTTGACATATTAGTAGCTCTTGATTGCTTTCTGTTTCGATATCTCCAATGAGAGATACGAGATATTCCTTTTGTTTATCCTGCGATAAACTTTGGAATTGTTGGGACGAAATCATTACATCATACACAAGATAAAAAGTAATCTATTGCAATATTACAAATTAATTATATATATATTTAATTTCTTTGTCAACTTTTTGAGGACTTTTTTTTCCGAGACGATTTTTCCTTCTTGTACTTTCCTTTCACATCCTTATACTTCCACTATTTACCCAGCAAAGAAAAAATCTGAAATGTATCTCTTCTCCTTCAAAAAATATGCAGGACACGACAGAGTCTTCCGCTCTCCTACCTCTTTCGGACATCCAGGAGACCTCCTAGAAACGCAAGATGATTTTTTGCTAAATCTCGGAGAAGAGATCGCTTTCCCAGAATTGTATACGTATCAATTTTCAGAACAACCCCTCAAAATCCTCTATCCTGGATTTTTCGATCAACATTTTCTTTCTTTTTTGCATCGAATGGTATATGAATGGTATTCTTCTTACAAATCGGTGATGAGGTATTTTGTTTCTATGGAAATGCAGGAACTCCTGCTTCGTGAGAGTAAATTGCCACGCTTTCGTACGCTTGGCTCCTCAGTCTCGCAATGACGCGATGGGAAGGGGCAGACTTTGCTGATTCTGCCAGATAATTGGACCCGCTACAATATGCTTTCTGACGAACAACTAAACTCCCCTGAAACCATCAATCTGATTTCTACTGATACCCAAAATAGAAAAGACCTCAATTGGCGAAAGATCAAAAAATCCACAGGAGGCACCATTATTGCCACCCAATCAGAAGTATTTCAGCCTTTTAAAAATCTGAAGGAGATTCTGTTTGTAGACCCTCACAAGCGATATTACAATAATCAACAAGATCCTCGCTATTCGCTCCCCACCGTGGTTCAGAAAATGGGAGAAATCTATGGAGTAAAAGTCACAGAAATAAAATATAAGGAAACTCTTGCTTTCCCGATCTAACTCCATATAGTGAGGCAAATAATTTTTGGCTGAAACGAATAACTTTATTCTTTTGATCAACGATGTCCGCAATCTCCATTATTGGTGCAGGTTCCCGAGGAACAGCTTTAGCTCAAGTATTGGCAGATAATGCTCACCAACCTGTTTTATGGTCCTGTGACGAAAAAGAAGTCCATTTGATCAATTCGTGCCATATCAATCCTGCCTATCTCAAGGAATGCGTTTTACCAGAGTCGATCATAGCGACCACGGATCTTCCAGAGGCATTACAAGGGGCAGAATATCTCATTATTGCCGTACCGTCCAAAGCTTTCTCTCTTGTACTGGAAAAAGTGAAGCCTTATTATAGCGGTCAGCAGGTAATTATTGCGACCAAGGGGCTCTCTCCCTCTCGCGAATTATTCTTTTCTCAGCAGGCACAGCGTGTGTTGCAGACGGATAAAGTAGCATTGATTTCCGGTCCTTCTCATGCTGAGGAAGTCATCCAACGTATGCCCACCTGGGTATCTCTCGTTTCTCCTGATCTGCCTACCGCTTCAAAACTCTGAGCCCTCTTTCAAAATACCTATTTTCACTATGAGACTTCTACTGATCTGATTGGTATCCAGCTTTCTGCTACCTTAAAAAATATTCTTGCACTCCTGTGTGGATACAGTGATGGAAAAGGTGGAGGGATCAATCAAAAAGCTGTTCTGGTCACCAAAGGAATCCAGGAAATTGGGAAAATGGTAAAAAAATGCTGAGGGCAAACAGAAACGCTCTACGGTATCTCAGGATTGGGCGATGTGATTGTCACCGCGATGAGTCCTTTTAGTAGAAACCGACAAGCTGGGAAACTCCTTGCCGAAGGGAGATCTCTCGATCAGATCAGAGCCGAGATTTCAATGACGATCGAATCTTTCTCTGCCTTAGAATCTTTACCTTTCCTCCTAGAGGCACAGGAAGGAGACTTTCCTCTTTTATCCCAAGCCTTACACCTTTTACAGGGAGAAACCCTAGAGCTCGAGCATATGGTATTTTCTTAAAAACGAGCTTGATTTTCCATATATATATACGTATAAACGGGAAAACAAATAATTTCTAAAAATAATACAAACAATAAAAAAAGTAAAATTATGGAAGTAATTGGAAAAATTTTTGCGTATCGGCAATTAGCTTATACGAAGTTATCCACAGAAAAGGAGGATAATACGGTATATGTAAAAGAGCAGGATGTTAAATTTATTGATGGAATGCTTTATTTGCGTTATGGTTGTAGAAGTTCTCAATCAGAAGGACTCTATGATAAAGAAGATGGTGGGTTCTTTACGGTCCCCGTGATGCGAGTTTCTCAGGAAATCGATGGATTTGCCGTGCTTGGTGAGGAAATTACAGAAGTACTCTCAGAACATACGGAAATGGTACTTGGATTACCCTATCTCCCAAAATGTTTTCTCTTTCAGAGTGAATTACAGCAGTATGATGTGATGAAACCTTTCCTTACACTACATTATGAGTTAGTTGAATTGTTCGACCTCTTAGAAATCTTACCAGAAGAAGACCCAGATTATAAGGCATTTCTTCAGGAATTCATAGCTAAGGTCCAGAATTTTAGCCTCACCTTTCAGGCTTTTCTTTGGATGAGAGGACCTGCGGAAATTGCTAATCTTTCTGATAGTGAAACTTGGGAAAGATTGCCTTTGGATGAGGTCTGGGCGACTTGGGCTACAATGGTAGAAAATCTGGAAGATACCCGTTTGATTCTAAAAATCGCCAAAAGGCGATGGCAACAATGGTGTCAAGAAGAATCGTTAACCGATCTGACAGGAGAGTTTTCTAATCTAGAAGTAGAAATATCTGAAGTCCAAGAAGATAAAAAAGAAATTGACGGAGATATAGAGTCTCGTACTTCTCAAAAACTGATGTATCAGACTTTTCTGGATGAACTTGGTTGGAAATTGGGGATTCTCAGAGGATCGATCAGTCATAGAGCTAGTTCAGAAGCTACTCTTAAAAAACTGAGCAATGATGAACTTGATGATTTAGAATCTTGGATCGTCGTGAATAATACTGATTCTTATGAAGTCCGTGCGTTAATCCAAAAAACTCGCGAACAACGAAAAGAAAGGAAACCCTTGGTATCACGGAAGCCCCCTTCCCTAAAGCCAAAAACCTAAAAGAAGAAGCGTTGGGGAATTACCTTGACGCTTTTGCGTTATCCTTTTTTCCACCAGCTTTTTCTATACGCCTGTTGTAGTAAAATAGAAATGTCAGTAAATTTCCAATAATAGAAATATCAGTAAAAGTTAAAATCAATTGATTTTTTATGATTATATCTTAAAAACACCAATAACCCCAAAAACCCCAAAGGGGTTTAACAAATTAGCACAGGGCAACGCCCTGTGTAGGGTAGAATACCCTAAGACAAGCCACGAAGTGGCGTAATAATTTATAAATTATCAATACCCTATGGCTCAATCTCTATCAAAAATGTATGCTCATATTACATTTAGCACTAAATATCGTAGTCCAGATATTGATGAGACCATTCAACCTAAAATTTGGGCTTATCTAGCGGGAATTTGTAATGCTTTAGACTGTTCTGCAATTCAAATCTGAGGATTTAATGACCACATTCATATTTTATGTCTCTTATCTAGAAAAATTAGTCAAATGAAATTAATCGAAGAACTAAAAAAACAGTCTTCAAAATGGATGAAAATGCAATGATCACAATATTCTTCTTTTTATCGACAAGATGGATATTGAATATTCTCCGTTAATCCTACGGAAACGGATAAAGTTATTCAATACATACAGAACCAAAAAAATCATCACATAAAACAGGATTATAAGGATGAGTTGTTATTATTTCTGGAAAAATATAATGTGGATTATGATGCAAAATATCTCTGGGAATAATTATTTCGCCACTTCGTGGCTTATCCCGTAATTCTACGGGATGCACAGGGCGTTGCCCTGTGCTAGTATGTTTCGCCCCTTCGGGGCTAGTTATTTTGTAAATCTGACATTTTTATTTTTACCTACTACTGTCATTTTAACTCTACTGGTACAAGCTTTTTCTATACGCCCTTGCATATCTCAATCCTTTCCATATACTGAAGGCAGTCTGTCCTTGCGAGCATACAATCTTACCACAACGGCAGAATAATATTCAGATTTTTTATTTATTAGCAGAGCAGTAGATGCAATTTTACGATGAAGTTCGTATCACCGTCGAATCTTGAAAAGGAGGAAATGGAATCGCCAGCGGTAGAAGAGCTCCCAATATCCCTCATGGAGGTCCCAATGGAGGAGATGGAGGAGATGGCGGTGCTATCATTTTCAAAGCAACCAAAGACGAAAATACCCTCTTAGAATACAAGTACAAAAAGAATTTTAGGGCCAAAAACGGTGAAGATGGGAGGACAAAAGATCAATATGGAGCAAATGCTGATGATTTTTTTCTGACAGTCCCTGTAGAAACCCTCATCAAAGATGCAGAAACCTGAAAAATCCTCCACCATTTTACCCAAGACGGTGAAGAATGGACTGCCTTATCTGGTGGTACAGGAGGAAAAGGAAATATCCACTTCAAAGATGCGATCAATCAATATCCCGATTTCTTCCTCCTAGGGGAACCTTGACAGAAAATCGAGCTGGTGCTAGAGCTTCAGCTTTTGGGAGATGTGGGACTCATTGGAAATCCTAGTGTTGGGAAATCCTCTCTCATCAACTGTGTAGCTTCCACCAAGGCCAAAGTTGCTGATTATCCTTTTACCACGTTGATTCCCAATTTGGGGTCAATTTCTGTAGGGGAGTATAGGTATAATATGGTCGATATCCCTGGACTGATTAAAGGTGCTGCTGATGGAAAAGGGCTCGGAAACGAGTTTCTCCGTCATGTCCTCAAATCGAGAATTTTTGCGATGATCATGGATATGTCGAGGTATGACGAAGGGATCCAAGAAACCATTAATCTTTTTGATGAAATTATGTATTATATCGAAGATAAATTTTTAGTGGGAGTGGAGGACTATGCTTTCAGTTTCAAACAGGAAGAAAATCTGATCACCTTCCAAGTGACGGTCGATGACGAAGTAGTCCTTTCCAAAAGAGTGATCTTTGTTCTCAATAAATATGACCTCATCAACGATGAGGAACTTATCACAGAATATCAAAAGCAATTGGTAGAGAGATTTTCTATTTACCTCAATGACAACGGATTTGATCAGCTTTCTGAAGCCTTGATCAGAATAAATACGTTCGTCACCTCAGCTGGTACCTACTATGGATTGGGTGAGCGAACGCGTGGACTCGCAGAAATCCTCAAAAAGACTCCTGTAATGACCTTGCCAGACATTGAGCCTGTGCAGATCCTCTTAGAAACCGAAGAGGAGGAAATGATCACGGAAATCACCGAAACAGAAAAACCGCGATTGGTGGATAACGATTATTTGGATGAAGTGACTGCCAAATATGTGAATGTTTACTTGGTTCAAAATCCTGAAATTTGTAGACTCGTTTTTATTACCCCCCGAGGTAATGAAGAAGCTGAGCTTCGATTTCGAAAACAGATTCATCAAAAAGGATATATTGATCTCTTCGAGCAGGCGGGGGTCAGAAAAGGGGATGTACTAAAGATCAAAAGTTATTATACGGGACATGATGATAAATATATTGTGTATTAAATTCACTTGACTTTTGATATATATATCCATATACTAATCATGTAAAACAAATAAAATAAATAATCATGAAAAGAATTAAAAAAATCTGGGGAACATCCCCTTTCCTGCGAATGCTTATTGTAGCTATTGTATTACTCAGTCTAAGAGACCTTATCTTAGTTGCTATCGCTGGTTTGGTAAGTGTATGGGTCGCTGTGTTAGTTGGGGTTGTCTTATGTCTAATCATGTTTCTATCCCTATGGAAAATCGAAAAATCCGTATACGGATACTGTGATTGGTACACAAAAAAAGTAAGAAATGAGTTGAAGGAAAGCCGAAAAGTGAGTAATTTTACTTACAATGGTTTCAGTGGAGAAATTTTGGAAGGATTCGCTCCTTACGAAGTGATAGGGCTCGTAGAATGGACCAATGATCCTGGTATTGGGAACTTCTTCTGTAGTGACGGAGAAAATCACTTAATCCCTACGTTTGCTTTATCGAAAAATTTTCTAAAGAGTTGTCCTAAAGCTCCTTCACTTCGTCCCCTCGAAGGGAATGGTGACCTTTTCGGAGCTCCATCGCATTCTTAACTATCCCGTTTCTGGGAGCCTACTAAAAATTTATTTGGTAGGCTTTTTAATTCACTTTTTGGATGCACTAGCCCTTGAAATAATTCATTCACAGCTTCAAAATCTCCATCTCCCTCCAATACGATATCAAAGGCGTCCAAATAATCAGCTTTATTGCTATTGGTCTCTCCGTTAAAAAATCCGATCGTGAGGAGATGATCATAGGAGACTCCTTCCACCATTCCTAAATCCCCCAACATATCTCCCAAGAGAATGATATTCTTCCTTTTATTAAAGATGGAGTCGGATTGTTGAAGGGTCGTTTTGATAATTTCTGATTTATTCAGAGCATGAATAACAGGTTTCAGTGCTGAGATAGCATTTCCCTGATCGTCCCGCTGAAAATGGTTAATGAGATACTTAATATTGGAGTAATTACTTTCTAACGCCTCAATAAACAGAGGGATAAGCTCCCCACAACCGCTAGCAGAGAAAATCAAAAGAGGTACTTGGAGGTCGTTCAACAGTTTCAAAAATGCTTTTACCCCCTCTCTTTCCTGCAATACTCTGCTCTGGACAATGTCTTTCAAATCTGAGATATTCAGTCCGCATTGAATGAGAAGCTGATGATGCCCATTCCACCATTCTTCCATGAGCTGGACTCTTTCCTCCCAGGGGAGAGAGGTATCTATTTCAAAAGGGTGGTACTGCTCAAAGAGAGCTTGTGCTTTTTCTGGATACTCTGGAGTCAAATGCTTTCCATCCCTGAGGAGAGAAAGTAGAGAAGAAGTGGGCTTCCCATTATTTTTCCAGTGTGTTAACGTTTTATCAAAATCGGCAATTACTACGAGCTCTTCCGCTCCAGCCTGCATAATGGTAGAGATAAGCTTATCTACACGGTTTGGATCTTTCATTATAGCTTGCATACTCTTTTCGAAAGAAATAAAATAGTCATTATTCATCACACTAAATTTCCACGATCTGATCCCAAATCCCCATTTCTTGAATTTCTGTATTATGGGTGACGGTATAAAATTTCATCGTCCTTTGTTTCACAAAGTTGGTAATCATTTCACTGACTTTACTTACGGTTTCTGTGTCGAGATTATTGATGGTCTCATCCAAAAAGAGGAGAGGAGTCTGGAGGTAAGACGAGATCGCAAGCATTCGGACGAGTTTCAAAATAGTTCTTTGTCCTCAGCTCAGGCTTTTTACTTCTCTCTCTCCTTTCTCATCATAAATTTTCGCTTCCAGTTCAAGCTTTTCTGCGGTTTCTGTGATTTTCATGGCGATTTGGTAGTCCACCACTTGAATGAGGTACGAATTGATAATTTCACTTAAAACGGGCAAATATTCCTCGAGTGCGAAGAGGAGGAGTTCTTTACTCAGAATGGCATAGAGATTAGTCAGGAGCTTTTCTTGTTGTTGCAGAGCTTTCACCAGATTCTTATTCTCAGTAGCGTCAGCAATGAGTTGCTCGATGTCGTGAATGAGTTGCAGAATGTTAGCCAAGGTGTGGAGTTGAGTTTTGAGCTGTTCGGGGTGTTGTTCGTTCAGCTGGGTTTCGAGTTGTTGTATCTGTTCTTGTAGTTGTTCATTCTGCTGTTGGGCAGTAGTGATTTGTTTATTTAGATTTTCCAGAGAGGTTTGAAAAGCTGTTTTTTGATTCTGGTAGTCTTGGAGTTTCTGGGTTTCAGTTTCAAGTTTCATTATGGTTTGGTCTTTGTCGTGGATTTGTTTTTGGAGGGTTTCTTTGGCGGTGTATTTTTCTTCTCGGGATTTGTAGTCGATATCGGTGAGAA
The DNA here is from genome assembly GCA_031261265.1 of Candidatus Peribacteria bacterium. The sequence continues at coordinate 5,699 of JAISKI010000046.1, read as the reverse complement.
AGTTTTTGATCTGGTCTATCTGCTGTTTTATCGCTTCTGTTAGCAAACCCCCTTCCGTCGTCCTACTCTTGGCTCGTCCTCCTCCCTCCCCCTTCTCAAGGGGAAACGCTACTACTGTTCTCTCTATCTGTTCAATTTCTTGTTTCAGACTAACTTTCTGTTTTTCTAATTGGTCGAAATGTTGTTTGTTGATGATTTTGATGAATGGGCAGTTGGTACCGATTTTTTCACAGGAGAAGGTGGATTGTTCTTCAATCGTTCCTTCAAAGGCTTCCAGCCTTTTTTTTGCCTGTGCTAGTTGGTCAAGTTTGATTTGCTGGTTCTTTTCTTCCAGTTCGAGATTTTTGAGTTGAAGTTCGGCTTGTTGGACCTCATTCGCGAGGTCTTTTCAGTGTTGTTTGAGGGTTTGGATAAGGGCGTAGATATTGGCAACCCCTCCCTGTTGATAGCCCCCCTTCCGTCGTCCTACTCTTGGCTCGTCCTCCTCTCTCCCCCCTAGCAGGGGGAACAAAATAAGGAATTTTTCTATTTTTTCTGTGGGGATATTTGTTTCTAATTGTTCTTGCTGGTGGTAGAGGTCAGCTTTTTCTTTCTTTAATTTTTCAATTTGATTGGTATCAATGCGGGCGATTTTTTGTTCTAAAAGGGATACTTCTGATTGCAGTTTGGTGTGTTCGTTGTTTCGTTTTTGGATTTGGGTTTGGTGGTCGGTGATTTGTTTGGTGAGGTGTTCTTTGCTGGTTTGAAGAGCGAGGAGGGATTTTTCTTTTTCTTGGAGTTCCACTTGTTGGTTTATAAAAATCTGACTATCTAGCCCGTTGAGGGTGAAGTCGTTGAGGGTGAGTTGGTCGAGGAAAGGCTCGAGTTCAGTGAAAAAAGTGGAGATTTGTTCTAAACCCCCTTGTCCTTCGGACATTCCCCCTCAATAGGGGGAAGCCACCAATGTTGAGTAGTTCTCGCGGAGATCTTTCAGCCATTTTCTCAATTTGTTGTCTTGTTGGGACTGGTCTTGGAGGGCTTTGAGTTTATAGGAAAGTTCCCTTTTTTTATCTTGAACCTGTTCTTTCGCTTCATCGATTCCCAGTAATCCGAAGACATTTTTGAGTACCGTGAGTCTGTCTGCTGGTTGCATTTCAAAAATATTTTCTGCGTCTTGAAGCAAAAACATTGTAGAGAGGAAGACGGATTTTGGAGGGAGGAGTTGATCAAGTTGTTGTTGGAGGTCGGTTTCGTTTTTGAGGACGATCTCTTCAAGGTGGAAGATGTCGGGATTGCTGAAAAGGGTTTGGACGATGTTAATATGTCGGAGGAGAACCTCGTCTTGAAACCCTCCGTCAGCTTCTCCACTATTCAATAGCCCCCCGCTCACTTCGTTCGGTTCCCCCCTAGTAGGGGGATAAAAAATAGGATTTTTTAATGTTTTTAAAATGTCGTTGCCTTGAAAACTGATGGTGAAAAGCTGACTACTACAGCTATCTTTGCTTTTCCCAGGTTTGAGGGATCTTCTTACGAGATAGTAATTTTCCCCTTCAGAAAAAATCAGACTTATTTCTCCTTCTTTACTATGGATATTGAGCATGTTTCTATTCGCTGTTCTATAGAGGGCATAACTGGGTCCATCGAAAAAAAGGAAGCTCTTTCCACTCCCAATGGGTGCCTTAATGAGAAATTTCCCTTGATCAAAAATGAGAGAACAGTCTTTTCCTTCAAAGGGTCAGATATTACGATAGTAGATAGCATGAAGATTGATCATACCGCAAATATACAAATCTCCCTTTGCTTTTCAATTGTTTGATAGAGGAAAAATAAGATGCACTTTTATTTGACTTTCTAGGTTGAATCCTTATATCTCAGTACAGAAACACTCTAAAAATGTATTTTTATTCTCTATTCTTTTATGCGTATGAAAAAACTTCTCTCTTTGGGTACTGCGACTCTCGCTCTCTTCGCTCTCGCTGGGTGTGGTGTAAGTGTGGTAGATTACAACGACAAACTGGTGAACCTTCAAGATGTCTGCTATAATGCAGAAAGCGAAATGATGGAAGCTCGAGATCAGGAAAATTATGGTCAAGTAAAAACCTTGTATGAAGTTGCCTTGGCTACCTGTACTCAGTCTGAAGCTGATCTTGCCGCAATGGATGCTTATGATGGAGACAGTGATCTCAGAGATGCATTTGATACAGAATTACAATTGGAGCTTGTTTATCTTCAAAAAATTGGTGAAGTAATCGCTCTTTGGGAGTATGATGAATTTACGGATGAACAGCAAGCTATCGAAGATGCTCTTTGGGCGGAAATTGATGCTGTCGAGGAACAGCTTTCTGATGCTTATGATATTAGTGAAGCCACTCAACAGGCATTCGCGGATAAATATGGATATGAATTAAAAGACTAGTCCCTTTATTTTCTAGTATTTCCCCTTCCATGCAAACTCCTAATATTCCCTATGATATCTACGAATCTCCCCAAGAAGTGGTGATTATCTTGCCATTGGGAAGTGTAAAAAAGGAGAGCGTAGAGGTAAAAATAGCAGATTACAGAATTCTGATCAAAGGAGTCAGAGAAAAACCAAAATTAAAATCATCCTGTTTACCTGTTCAAGAAGAGTGTTATCGAGGACCGATTGAATTGATTATAGATATCCCTCCTCAGGTGTATTTCGATAAAATTCACAGCAAATTGACACTGGATAATACGCTTCAGATCATTGTGCCCAAGGCATTAGTGCCAGAGAAGATTGAATTAGAGGTGGAGTATGAAAGTGAGTAACGAAAAATCTACTGGGAAATACTCCAGTAGATTTTCATTCTGAGATTTCAGAATAGATGACCATTCGCTCTTCTCGTAAGCTGTATGGACAACGTTATGCACGGCGAGGAATACCTCGCTACCTAGACTTTATCTAGGATACTTTCATTTTTGATCTCCCTTACTTCTCAGCAAAGTAATCAACAATGAAGCTTTTTATTGCCTCTTGGTCGCCGTAGCCTCCCCAGAAGCCATAGCTTTCCGGGTCACCAAGACCAGCCCCACCGTTCCATCCCCCGAAGTTGGAGAAGGTCTCAATGGTTTGACTAGCGTCCCAAGGGGCGGGAGCAGTACCCGTTTTTTCTCCCTTCAACAACTGGCACAATAAGCCGTTGCCATAATAATTACTTTCCCCGTCTCCCGACAGGATCAGCAAATTTTGGGGCTTGGATGGGTCGAACAGACGGTCCGATACCGTGGCACACTTTGAGTGTGACATACGGATCACGGTGATGCCGTTGATTGTCTCAGTATTAGCGATAGCTCGCTCAGCTTCTGCCTCCATCTCGGAGGTAATGCCCTGAGCGGACCTATCTAGTAAACGAATTTCAGCAACTTCTTCCGGTGTAGCACCAAGTGCCAACATTGCCGGAATGTAGCCACTGTCGTTGGCCGCGATCAACTGTTGACGGCGAGTCGGCTCAATGCCGATCAGTTTCAATACCTGCAAGATGGACGCAGGTTCGGTAGAACGTTCGCCGTGGTGGTCAATTTCAACCAACCCTTTCAGGTTGATGTCGTTGATCAACTCTATTGTCACAACCTCACGGTTGCTAGATAGAGCTTCCTTGATTCTATCGCTATAGTCGGAGATTTTTGCTCCCCAACCAAGTTGATTATCAACGAACTCAATGCCTGTTTGTTGCAATACCTCACGGATTGCAGACATCTCAGCATCAGCACCACCTAAGAAAACGACTAAATTTTTTTTGTTTTTGTTCATAATTTTATTACCTGCTGGGTCAGGAATTTGATTGCAATCCCAGGTCTGATTTTTGCTGTCTTTCCCGCTGTCATCTCTTACTTATCTGTCCCCTGCCTCGTCAAGCTCTATCAGATGTTACGTTATGGGGAGTACTTGCACGTAGTGCTTTCCTGTTCAGAGAGGTGCTCCATAAGGAGTACTGTGTCTCAGGTCATTCACTGATAAGTGATGAGGAGTGAAACTCTGAGAGATCCAAAGAGCCTGTCCTAGACCTAGTAACATAGTACTCCCTACGAAGGAAGTTGTGTTTTTACTTTTTGTTAATTCTGTTGAGAATATAGGTAGCAGCTTTAATACTGCAACTTAGATGAGTTGCAATAGCATTGATAGCTTCTTCTTCAATATCTTTTTCCTCTTTTAGTAATGTAGCGTTGATTGCATTCCTACATTCGCTACAATAGCCATCAGTTCATCAGTAGTAAGAACCTGTAGCTTCTCTACCGCAACCTTCTTTGCATTTTCCGAATAAACTCATGATGATAGATATAAAGGATAAAATTGATTTTTTGTTGTGTTTTTTGTTTCAAGTTTGTCTTTTGTTTTATGTGTCTTTGAAGCAAAGGTTATAGATAGAAGTTCATACAGTCCGTCGCAGAGACTCTTACCTAAATATTTTACCTTCTTTCATTTTGACGCCATCAGTATACTAAATAAATCTGTGAAAAATATTGATAAAGTTGTGAATAAATATTTTAAAATTTATCAACTATGGATGAACTCTTCAATAAAATCAAAAAGGCTACTTCCTCTATTCTGTTATAAACCTTAATCAAATAACTTTGGATTTTTCTCTAAGAGTCTCTTTAATGTCTCAACGCTTTTTCTACTTCCTTTATTGATAAGTTCCTGATAAATGTCTTGATTTAGTCCAATGAAGTGCTCTATATATTTTATAACAATATCTGACCAACCTTCTTTTATAAAGACAAGAGCAATTTCTTTATGATCGATACTAAAGTTATTCAAGTGTTGAGCTACAGCTTGTCATTTAAAATTTTGAATTAGGGCAAGAGCAATTTCTTTATGATCAAGTCCAATGAAATTTTGCAAATATTCTGCAACATATTCTCAGTCACCCTTTTTGATTAAGGTAAGAGCAATTTCTCTATGATCGAGTCCAATGAAGTTTTGCAAATATTTTGCTACAGCTCATCATTTATAATTTTGAATTAGGATAAGAGCAATTTCTCTATGATCAAGCCCTATAAAGTTTTGCAAATATTCTGCAACGTATCATCATTTAGACTTTTGAATTAAGGTAAGAGCAATTTCATTGTGATTAACTTCTGTAAAATGTTTTAAATATTTGGCTACATATTCTGAACCTTGTGTTTCTATCATACTAAACGCAACCTTTTGATCTAGACTTCCTTCAAACTTTTCTATATTTCGTATAATACTTTCTCGTCAGTGGCTGCTATCGTTTCTTCAAAAGTAATAGGTGCAATTACTTATCGCAAGAGCAACCTCATTATCTAATTTTCCCTTAAAATAATGTAGTTTTTCTGCGATAAGGCCAGCTTCCCCATGTCTAGCTAATTGAAGAGCAATTTCATTGTGATTAACTTCTGCAAAGTTTTGCAAATGTTCTACAACCTCTCGTCATTTACCTTGTTCAATTAACGTAAGAGTAATTTCATTGTGATTAACTTCTGTAAAGTTTTTTAAGGTAGTAAAGAGTTCTTCTCTCTGTTCATTTGTAAATTGGTTAATGTTTTTGGAGATTTCTAAGAACCTTTTTTCTCTGATAAGGTCTTGAAAATTTGAGCCAGAAGAATCTGTTTCCATGATAATAAGTATAAAGAATAAATATGTGAGAAGTTGTCTCCAAGGTGAAAGGCTATCTTCCAAATAGTGAGCTGAGATAGCCACCCAATGATACGTGTGAAGAACTAAAGGAAATATC
>JAISKI010000009.1 GCA_031261265.1 Candidatus Peribacteria bacterium | reverse complement strand
TGAGAAATATTGTAAAATTTCATCAAGGCATAGGAAACCCTTTTTTGCCAGACAGCATTATCCTCCGTTGGTGCGAGATACATCGTCAAAGCCCCCAAAGTGGCATTATTAGGAAACCTAGAAGCAAAACTCGGATACGGAATTCGTGCATCATAGTTTTTCCAATCTTGCCATTCCGAAGGGGTATCTTTCACAACTCCCACGACCGCAAACAGCTTTCCTCCTATTTCTACCTTCTCACCAATCGGATTTTTGGTATCGAAAAAATACTTATAGGACTCTTCACTCAGAATAACCACGGATTCCTGATTTTCATACTGTCAGGTGCTGAAAAAAGAGCCATAAAGCAGCTGTTTATCATTATTATCAAATCGAGATTTTGGTACTCCATAATAACTCAGTCCCTCATTTCCTCCTCGTTCATTTTTTATCGAAATCTGCATATAATTAGAGGCACTGTAAGTAATTTTATTTGTTAGTTCGGGAAAGACTTTTTCGAGATACTCTACCGTATCCGTAGTCAGATTAAGTTGTTTTCCTTCGTTGTATCATTGATAGACTTGCAGTTGGTTTTTGGCAAGTTCTCCGAGATTTTCCATCAGCTGTTGTTCTGCACCTTTCCCGATTCCGAGCATAACCACCACGGACACAATCCCGATGACAATTCCCAAAATACTCAAAAAAGACCTCAAAGAATTTCCTCTTATCGTTCATCGTGCTTCTTTAAAGTATTGTCGGATATTCATCGTATTGATTGCGTACCTAAGTAAATTTTTTTATCGGAGAAAGAATGGGCATTTTTCAGGATAACCTTTAATAGAACGAGAACCAGAGGGAAAGTGTGACGGAGATTTTTAGTGAGTAGGTATCATTCTCATCAGCATAATAAACATATTCCCTCTGAGTTCAAGCATCATCGGAGTATCAATCAGCTTCATAATGCCTTTTTCACGCAACGCTTCCAAGTGCTTTTGGTACCACTGCTCCTCAGTTCCTGCATAGGTGTTGCCTCGAAGCATTCTGGATAAAACCGTTCAGACTTCGGCTCTGGTAATTGTATCATTAGGACGGAAAGCTGGTTGGGTATCTTTTCCGTTAGCATAGTATCCCATCAATCCAAGTTCGCAGGCTTGAATGATGTGTGATTGTAATTCTGGGTTGGTTTGGTTGAGGTCAGTGAAGTTTTCACATTCAGCAAGGGGTCGCACGGTATCCTGCCCAGCAAGGGGTTGCAACCCCTTGTTAGGTGTGAAGGCATTTGCATACACGGAAATCATTTTTGCCATTTCGGCTCTCGTGATACTGTCGGAGATTCTCGCGTCTTCAAAGGTTGGCATCGTCGTAATTCAGATTTTTTTTGCTCGTTGGTAGGCAAATACTATCTCGTTATTTGTAGGGACACTGCTTGTGTTGTCCTTTTGTGCATTTGTTGATGGGTCCTTATCGGACAGGGCAAGCCCTGTCCCTACCTTATCATTTGTTGTTGGATTCGTTCCACATATTCAATCGTAATAGGAAGGGGAGAAGTCGCCATTTGGGCAGCTATCTTTGGATAGAGTTTTTCCTACTCCTCATCAACTTGTTGTTGGTGGGGCAGAGGGAGTTGGAGTTGGAATGGGAATAATTCGTGAAATGGTGATACTGGTCGTTCAGGTATTTCCAACAAGGTCGAAAAAGCTGACCGTTTCGGTGGTATTGGCGGGATAGGTTTTTGTGTAGGTAGTGGCATTCACTTTCGTTCGTCCTACTACCGTTCCTGATTCATTTAAGGTAAGTACAACACTCACTGAACCTGTCGTCTGAGTATCTGGTAAATAGGTTGCATTCGCAATTGGAGGGGTTTTATCTATCCGATTTACGGTTGCAGTAGTGCTTCCTGTGTTTCCATAAGAATCTGTGAAGTAGAAGGTGAAGCTTCAATTATCCGTGAAAGTACACAACCCCCCGCTCACTTCGCTCGCACCCCCTTGACAGGGGGTAAAACTTCATATATTCGTAATATTCACGCCAGACTTGTTGAAGGTGATAGAAGCAACTACATTCCCACTTGTGGGGCTCGTTGGCTCGTAGATAATAGTTGGGATAGGAATAGAACTATCTTGCACTATCACCGTTCTACTCGCGTATCCTGTATTGCCGTTTGCGTCCACTTTGCGGTAATCAACCGTATAACTTCCTACGGTTCCCGTATCTACTATTCCTGAGTAGGCATACACCGTTCCCGTGCCGTCGTAATTATCACTCCAAGTTGCTCACGCATCGGTTCGTCCACTGTACACCTCTACCGTATCTGTTCCTGTATTTATGCTCAAAACAGGTGGGGTCGTATCTATGATATGCACCGTTCTCACTACGGTATTTCCTGTATTTCCCTGTGCGTCGGATTTGGTATATTCCAAAGGATAGGTTCCTACTACTCCCGTATTCACGCTCCCACTAGTGGCAAAGATGGTGCCTGTGCCGTCATAATTATCTGTCCAAGTCGCCCCAGCATCTGTCCAAGTAGTGAAAACACTAAGTGTTTCTTCTCCACTTCCCTTCAAGGTAAGTACAGGACCTGTTTTATCAATACGATATCCCGTTCTCACGAGTGTAATCGTATTTCCTGCAAAATCCGTAGCTTCCACAATCAGGGTTCAGCCTTCTTTTATCGTTAGGGAACAACGCACCGTAGTAGCATTGAGAGAAGTACAAGAAAAATCTGCATAGTCCACCGTGCTTGCTCCGGAAATACTCACCCCGCTGCTCAGCATTTTAATTGTATCGGTAATGGTAATGACGGTATCTGTAATGTCCCCATTACTCGCGAGCGTCGGGGAAAGAATCGTACCTGAGGGTGCAATTTGGTCAATGATAAAGCTAGTAGAATTTTCTCCTACTCAATGGGTGATGGCATCTCTTGCTTGCACAATCAGTTGTCCTGATTGGTCGATAGTGTGAATTTCGCAGACTACGGGACTATCGTAAGGGGAAGTCGTATCTCCACCCGCTCCAACGCAGGCTCTCAAGGTAGCATTTGGGATGGTTCCTGTAAGGAGAATATTTTCGATAGGATAATCTCTTTCACTGATAATTTTAACCGTGGCATCTTCAATAGAGGTATTGCTAATCGTGGTCGGTGTAGTGAATATAACTACTGGCGGGAAGGAAATGGTATTGGTTGCACTATTTCCAGCGGTATCGAAACAGGTAATCGTAATGATATGAAAGCTTTCGTCAGCATCTAAGGCAGTCAAGCCATTCTGTCCTAGTACGAGAGGACTGGTTGCTGGGGAAATAGTAATAGGGGAACTGCTCACCGTACCCTCAATTCCGTTATCAGGGAAATAGGATAAGGTGCAGTACTCCACTTCAACATTATCGGTAGTAGAAAAAGTGATTTGCGGCTTCGTCATACTGTAAGGGGTCAGGGTATGTATGCTGATGGTCGGTACTTCTGGTGGAATTTTATCAATTCACTGTATGGTTATCATTGCCACTCCCGTATATCCTCGGACATTTTGGAAAAGTACGGGTTCTAGCAACACATTACTTGTATAGGTTTTTGTGGCGGTGGTGGTAGTGAGCATCTCCCATCACGAGCTAAGTACGCTTCCACTCATATTGAGGGTTAAGGTAGCGATAACATTTTGATTAGTGGGTCCTGTGATATTGTAAGATACACTTCCTGTAATCACGGGTACTGGCACGACATTCACCGTCCTACTGGCAATATTACTCAGATTTCCTGCCTCATCTTCATATCGATATTGTAAGGTGTAAACTCAAAGAACACTCGTATCTACTTCTCCATCGGAAGGGGTAGCTATTGTCCCTGTGCCATCATAATTATCTGTCCAGGTTGCTCCCTGCTCCACATATTCCTGTCCGAGGAACAGGGTCATCGTACCCGAACCATTCAGACTTACCACAGGCGGAGTCGTATCTGGTGCCCTAGTTGCAAAGGTCAAATAGGGTAAAAATTCAGAATTTTCTATCACGGTTTCTTGCACTCCTCCGTTTTGTGTTAAGGCGAAGGATTTCGTCCCTCCATTAGTAAAGTTTCCGTCGTCATCTAAGAGTGCATACACCGTTTGTCAGGTAGCTTGTAAATTACTTGCTTTTAAAGCGATAGAAGAGATTCCATTTCAGACTTTTTGTACTTGATAGATTCTCGGAAGGCTGAAATAAGTATCAGGCGTATTCGCCCCTGACCAAGTAGCGGTGGAAGCTCCATTATGTGCCCAAGTAAGGAAGGAATGGTCGCTACTAAAAGTAGAAGAATTAGCCTGATTAGATGAAGCGATTTCTCCCAGTCCGATAGTCAGTATATCTCCGTTTGCGGAGGTGGACTGCTTTTGATTGAGTGCTGAGGCATAGTCACGCCCAATTCCTGCGATGTCATTTTTGTAGCTTCCTGCGAGGGAAGCATCTCGCATTTTGGTCGTTCCATTCGAGGAAAGGTAGTCTCTCGGTGAAGTCTGGTCTAAACTGATTCCGTATTTAAGGGCTAGATAGGATTCAATTTTCTGAGTATCATTGTCGGATAAGTTTTGGTCATAGATGATCACCTCTGAGATATCACCAGGGAAGGCACCAGCACTATCAGAATAGGTGCTGTATCCTATCTTTAGATATCTTCCTGTGACTCTATTAGTATAGGCAGCAGTGCTCGTTTGACCACTTCCATTAAGTCTTTGGTTGATATAATTGGTGTCCAATCTCCGTGTCATCAGATTAGATTGATTGGTGAAATAGCTATTTGCTGATACACTGTTTGAGAAGGAAGAGCTGTAAGCATAATTATAAAGGTGTTGTCTGCCCTGATATACATCAAAAGCAGGTTCAGCACCGTCAACACTACCATTATCCATCGAAAGAATACGACCAATACCGTTTGTCTGAGTCGGACGTACTATGGTAAAGACACTCTGTGGCTGAGTATTCGTATTACTCGGTACATAGGAACTACTATCACGGAAGTAATTGGAACTGGAAAAATTAGAGAAATAAGGCTGGAAATTGTGAACAGCATTTGCTGGTTGGAGGGTCATTGTCCCCTGCTTTTCTATGGGATTTGCATTAGGAGAGTTGTCTTTCCAACTTGCACAAGCAGAACCAGGAGCACATCCTGCGTCATCAGATTTTGTCCAGAATACCAAATTAGTAGATACTCCACCAGGAGTTTGACTGGAAAGGCTACTTCCTTGTGCGGTAGCAAAAGTAAGGTAAGGAGTAGCAGAGTCAAAACTGACTGTCCCTTCCCGATATGCACCATTCAAAGTAAGAGGAATTTCCGTAGTACCAGCAGAAAAATCTCCATCGTCATCGAGTAGGGCATAGATAGTACTTACTGCTTCTGGTAAAGTAAATGCATTTTCCACATAATCAGGGACTCTAATTGCAAGGGTAGCGGTATTTATATTTGTATTCTGGAATTTCCGAGTTCTTTCTAAAATCCAACGCCCCGTAGGAGCATCAGTTGCGGTCCATTCCATATCATAGCCATCATTAGACCGTGAAAGGAAGGCTCTATTCGTAGGGAACGAATTAGCATTTGCCTGATTGGAAGTAGCTATCGTCCCTAGTCCGATAGTAAGCAGGTCATTAGCAGACTTAGACTGTTTTTGATTGAGCAAAGAGGCATCATCATGCCCGATTCCTGCAATATCATGAAGGTAGGTGGACTCTGCAAGTCAGGAGTCTCGCATTTTGGTAGTACCATCTGAGGCAAGGTAATCAGTCGGAGAAGTCTGATCTAAACTCACTCCGTATTTCAACGCTAAATAGGATTCAATCTTTTGTATCTCTGTCGTGGAGAGTCCTGTATCATATCGGATTATTTCCTGGATATCTCCCAGAAACGCCGAACCTCCATTTCCATTACTTCCATATCCTATCTGAAAGTACGGTCCTCTGACAGCATTTGCACTATTTACGGTGGAAGTGTAGGATTTTGCATTGGTTTTCTGGGTTAGACTCGTACCGATTGCATTCCAAGAGAGTACACTAGAAGCATTAGCAGGGACCACATTTGTACTTGTCGGACTAACATTGGTGGTATTATTGCGTGCCAAATTTTGAAATCCATCATACATTCCTACACCTGGATATCCTGCCTCATTATTTGAACTACTTACTCCTGCGATACGCCAGTCAGCCTCAGAACCATTAGAGGGAGCCTGTACCACAGCAAAAATTGCCATATTCTGAGCATAGGGGCTAGAAGTAGAATAATTAAGAGAAGATGCAGTATCTTTGAAATAGTTACTACTAGAAAAACCAGCAAAATAAGGCTGAAAGTTGTGAGCTGGGTCAGCTAATTGCAGGTTAACCGTCCCTACTACTTCGACAGGGTTGGTATGTATAGAGTTATCTTTCCATGCACAGCTCTCTCCTAGTCCACAGTTGGTGTCATCTGCTTTCGCTCGAAAGGCTAGTGCCGTATTTACTCATCCAGGATTCCCATTTTTTACCGTAGCAAATGTCAGGTAAGGAGTAGCAGGATCAAAACTCATCGTCCCTTCTCGATATGCACCGTTCAAAGTAAGAGGGATTTCTGTCGTACCAGCAGAAAAATCTCCATCATCATCAAGTAAGAGATAGATAGTATTATTTACACTAGGAGGCAAGGTGTAAGCATTTGCCACATAGTCAGGGACTCTGATTGCCAAGGTAGGTGTGATGATATTGGTAGCCTGCATTTTCCATGTTCTTTTCAAAATCCAACGGCTCGTAGGAGCATTGTCCACAGTCCACGCTGAATCTCCACCATTACTGGATCGAGAGAGGAAGGAGAAATTATTGGAGAAGGTATTGTTATTTGCAACATTGGAGACAGCGATACTTCCTAGTCCGACTGTGAGGATATCATCAGCAGACTTAGACTGTTTTTGATTGAGTGCAGAGGCATCATCACGCCCGATACCTGCAATATCGCTTGTGTATGCCCCAGCGGTAGAAGCATTCCACATTGTGGTGCTACCATCTGAGGCGAGATAGTCCCCTGCGGTTAAGCTGACTCCGTATTTCAATGCAAGATACGATTCAACTTTTTGTATCTCTGTCGCTGAAAGTGCTGTATTATACCAGATGACTTCCTGGATAGCTCCTGGGAAGGGGGAATTACCATTTCCATTATCTCCGTATCCTATTTGAAATTCATTTCCTCTGATACGATTTCCATTGGTCACCGTAGCACTGGTAACATTTGCATTCATCCTCTGGGTAACAAGCGTTCCATCGGTTTTCCATGCTAATACACTGGACGCATTCACAGGAACGACATTTGTACTCTGATTATTATTAGTATTTGCAATGAAATATTGCTTTCCCCCATATATTCTTACTCCTGGATATCTAGCATCAGTATTTGCATTATCTATTCCTGCAATATGTCCGTTAGCACTGGCAGTAGTAGGCTGTACTACCGTAAAGATAGTTTTATCTTGGGTGTAATAAGATGTACTCGTAGCAATAGATGAGTCAGAATCTTTGAAGTAGTTAGCATTGGAAAAACTAGCAAAATAAGGCTGAAAATTGTGAGCAGGATTTGCCGCTTGGAGGTTAACCGTTCCCACTACTTCTATATCATTTGCATTAGGAGAATTATCTTTCCAAGCACAACTGCTACCTACTCCACAGTTAGTGTCATCTGCTTTCGCTCGGAAGGCAAGTGCGGTATCGACTCCACCAGGTGTATTATCAGGAGCAGCTAAAATCTGCAAATCCATAGTTCCCATTTCCAATCAGAGTTCATCTTCTGTTGCTGTTTCATCTCCCGTTCAATTTTCTGTTCCTGTTCCTATTTCGCTTCACGTATTTTCCCCTGTTCCTATTTCATTTCCCGACTCTGTTCCACTTCAACTTTCAGATCCCGTTCAAGATGTTGTTCCTGTTCCTATTTCTTCTCCTGTTCAAGGCATCGTTCCCGTTCAGTTTTCTGTTCCTGTTCCTATTTCGCTTCACGTATCTTCCCCTGTTCCTATTTCATTTTCCGTTCATACTTCAACTTCCGTTCAGCTTTCTGTTTCTGTTCCTATTTCCATACTCTCTGAATCTCAAGAAATATCAGCAGAAGAATCCAACTCATTTTCAATTACTTCTTCAGTTTCTCAAAAGAAAACAACCTCTTTTTCATCATTGAAAAAGCTAATGAATACCGTCATACTCACCAACACACACAGAATAAGATTCCAATTTAGACGGAATTTCATCAATGATATTATAATCTATCAAATAAAACGATAACAAATAGTTCTCATTCACAATACAAAAAACAATACTTTTTTCAAGTGAATTTCAGGTTTTTTTATCACTTCTCACCTAGACAAACATCGACAAAGGATCAAAAAAAATAAAGAAAGAAAAAGCAGACAGCATCAAAGCTCCTGCTTTCAATTTTGACATCAATCTTGCCACTTGCCACTATTTAATAGAAACAATCACGCTACCAATCTTTGCTGTTCATAAATTCAATGCAAGATAGGTATTTCCCTGTTTTTTTGGAGTGATAGTAATCTCAGCCTGCCCACGGGAAATTAATACTGTAGATACAGGATTGAGGGAAACATTCGTATTATTTGCTATTACCAAGAGGGGTTGATTAAGGGTTCCATGAAAGAATTCTCCCGTGATTTTATTTTTTATCGTCACCGTAAATTTTAAATTATCATCAAGAGAAACAGAGTCTCCAAAGTTTTTCTCAATCACAATATCCCACTTATTCAAGAATTCCTTTCCCACTAAATCCACCTTACTAAAGTCTAAATCCAGTTGTCCTCCTACACTCTCTTCTTTAGCTGGAGGAAGGGGCTGACTAGGAGAAGTTTCTTCTGGTGCAGGAGGAGTTGGTGTAGGAGTGTCTGGCTCCACAGGTTTTTCTGGTGCTACAGGATGAGAAGGAGTCTCTGCTGACGTATCAGTTGGATATCCTGCTTTCGCACCCTCCAATAATGCAATAGGATCTTTAGTATATTGAAAGAGTTGTACTCTACATAATCCCTGCTGAATCACTTCATAATGTCACTTAGACACCTCAGTACAATTAGTAAAAGCATATGCTGGTCTACCTCCTGCATCCTTGTCTATTTCAAAATGCACATGATATCCTCACAATGCTCCACTAGTATTTCCGCTATTTCCTACTTCTCAGACTTGTTGTCCTTTCTTTACAATATCTCCCGCTTTTACAGAATAACTATTCATGTGTGCATAAATAGCATAGAGAATCTCTCCTTTATATTTAAACTTTATTTTTACAACGTTTCCATAGGCACTATTATATTCTGCAGAATACACTTCCCCATCTGCAATCGCATACAAGGGAGTCCCTTTAGCTGTCGCAATATCTGTCCCATAGTGAGCTCCCACCGCCTGATCCCATTGATAGGTATAAGAAGCTCCTCGCAACACCGTATAAATATCCGTATACACTTTTTCATTTTGATAAGTGGTATAATCCGCTCCACGAATAAGAGGTAATTTTATCTTACAGTCAGCAGATAAAGAAGAAAAAGTCTGAGTCCTACAATCCAAGGTAGACACCCAATACAACGGATAAGATAAAGTCGTATTATTGGGCAAACTCTCCCCAACTCAAGACATATACGATCCAAACATAAAAAGCATTGCCAAACAAAGTTCCCCAAAATGTACCCATCCATTAGAAAAATGATGAGCTATATGATAGAGCTTTTCGACTCTTCTTCCTCTATGGTTATGAGAAATAATTCTCTTTCCCAAAGCCTCATTAAACTTGTTATGCATTGTTTCGTATGCGTTCCAGCGATTTCCCATGGTAATAGATGCAAAATGTAAAATATTCTACACATATTATACACGAAAAAAAGAAATTTGTCAACTTTTTGAAGAGTTTTTTTTCTTTAACCACAAAATTGCCTAGAACACAAAGTTTTTCAGACAACAATAAAAAAATCTGAATATTCTCCTTGAATCTCAAAACAAAAATACTACTATATCAGATAGAGAGTCCAAAAAAAAGTCAGATTTTTATTTTCTTTTTCCAAAAATGTCTCAGACAATCAAACAAAACATTCTTATCACGGTAGATAATGTAATTTTTACGATAATCAATGATAAACTCCATGTCCTCTTAGTAAAAAGAGAGATAGAACCGTTCAAAGATAGCTGGACAATTCCTGGAGGATTTGTATTGGAAGAGGAGAATCTAGAAAAAGCAGCTTACAGAGAATTGGAAGAAAAAACCAGTGTAAAAAACATCTATTTGGAACAACTCTACACCTTTTCTGACCCAAAAAGAGATCCCAGAGGAAGAGTAATTTCAGTAGCGTATATGGCATTAGTGACCAGAGAAAACGTAATAGTAAAAGCAGGATCTTATACCAGTGAAGCAAAATTTTTCCCCGTGGAGAAATTACCAAAATTAGGATTCGACCATAAAAAAATCATTTCCTACGCAGAAAAAAGATTAAAATGGAAATTAGAATATACCAATGTAGCACAATATATTCTCCCTACAAAATTTACTCTTTCTCAATTACAAAAAGTATATGAAACCGTTTTTGAACAAAAATTTGATGTAAGAAATTTCAGAAAAAAAATTGATAAACTGGGAATAGTAAAAGAAACAGGAGAAAAAGAACGCGGAAATCAATATAGACCAGCTAGACTTTTTCAGTTTGTGAATAAAGAAATAGAAATTATAGATATGATTTAAATCAGGGTATAAAAAAAGCAACTTAAACCTAATGAATAATACATCCAAAAGATAAAGTTGCTACTTTTAAAAGAGATTTTCACCCACCAAATAGCCAAACAGATCGCACCACTGCTGGATGACCTTCGTAATCATTTATACGAATAACTTCTTCAGTTATCCAAATATATTTCGTATCCAGTTTTTGTTTTTCAGTCATTTGATCAACAACCTCTCCAAAATCCATAGTACCATTCGATGAGATTTTCCTACTAAAAACAAGCAGTGGTTCACCTTTTTTCCAATTCCTTGGATCTGGAATTTCGATATCAGCTTTCTCCCGATAATCAATACCAACCCCTCGAGGATTTTCCTTGATATCTTCTATAAAAGCATCCGAATGTTTATAGAATGTACGAGAGGATTCACCGTATCTAACATAAAACAGTACAACCCTTGCCAAAACCTCTTTCAGTTCCTCATCAGAAGTTTTGTGATACTTTTTTTTCAACAAAGTAATCGCATCCATTTTTCCCTCCTTTTTTTAAGTTATTATTAGATATTAAATTATTTTTTATTTCTTTGAACAGTATAACAAAATATCACTACTAAATCAATAGGAAAAATAACCGCTTAAAGTAAACATTTTCTACCAATTCAGTTTCTTTTTCAATTCAGCCCAAACTACTTCAGGAGGAGTATCATCTCCATCCACCTGCACAAAATTCGGCTTTGTAGCATAATACTCTACCACAGGCTTGGTCAAGGTAGTATACGTCTGAATCCTTTTCGTGATTGTTTCTTCATTATCATCTGCACGCCCCTCAATTTCTTCCCTATTCAAAAGCCTTCTAATCAATTCGCTTTCCTCCACATGCAAATAAATCGGAGTCAAATCTACAATATCCAGTTTAGCTAACAAATCCTCGAAAACAGCAAGTTGCACTTCATTACGAGGGAACCCATCAAAAAGGATTTTATCCGCTTGGAGGGTACGAATGTGATCCTCCAGCATTTGGGCAGTCAGTTCATCAGGCACTAGCACTCCCCTATTCATATAATCAGCAATCTTTCTCCCAAGTTCATCAGCCTGTTGTACTCTTGCACGGAAAAGTTCTCCTGTAGAGATGGGGAGGAATCCATAGGTGTCCATCAGATTTTTTGCTTGCGTACCTTTCCCACTTCCTGGTGCACCAAGCATTAAGATTGCTTTTTTTGCCATAATAGAGTAAAATAAAAAAAATAAAAATCTGATCTAAACTTTGGAGAAATGCAAGAAAAATGCAAGGGATTTTTTACAAGATTTCTTTACTAAAAGAAAAAGGGATAAGACGGTGCTCTCACGTAAACGCTATAACACGGAATTATCCCTTCAAGTTTTTTCCCTTTCATATTGAAGGGAATGCCAATTCGGCATAACAAGATTGTCTGTACACTCCTCAAATACAGAGAAGCGTTGAATTAAAAAGTCAGAAGACCGAGCCCTTAGGCAATCCTGTATTCGCTTCTCACTACTAACAGAACCTACGCTTTTACAGGTACTTAGAACGTTTCAGTTCCCCGCGTTCGCCTCCCTTGCGGGATTCTCCGATTGCTCGGAGGAGGTTTCCCTATTCGGAGATTTTCAGGTCAAACAGCATTTGCACCTCCCTGAAACTTATCGTAGCTTATCACGTCCTTCTTCACGAAATAGCTTTTCAGCCTCTAAATCTTTAATTCATCTGGTCAAAGAACCTAGAGAAGATCTCCTATAATTCCTCACATTGAATGTTCTAGACCATTCAGGAAGGGTATATTCGGATCTTTTCACGCCTTCATCATAATAATTTGCATATATAAAGTCAAGCCGATTTCCATAATATTTCCATTAATATTGTTCCAATACAGAAATTCTTTCATCCATACTCGGATGGGTATCTCGAATCGTAGAGGTTCTAGTTTGTTTAGTAGGAGCGGTCTGAGACGTAGCTATCTGAGATTTTCGATATTCAGGATTATCTCTTCCTCGATAATCATTTTTAGAATGCTCAGCAGGAGGCGTTTCTTTGATGACAACAGGATTTGGAGTATCAATGAAAAAATTTGCCAGAGTTTTATTGGCACGAGGGACAGAGGAATGACCTTCAATTTTCTGGAGAGCTGAAATTAATGCAAAACTATCTTTAGTAAGCTCAACGCTTCCCAGATCCGCTAAATATTCCCTCTTTCTGGAAATAGCAAATTGAACCAGCGGATAAACAATACATCCAAGCCCCACGGCCACTCGTCCTATCAACTTAAGAACTGCCGAGAAAGGATCTTCAACTTTTTGTCCAGGATGATGTTTTGCCCCATGAGGGCTTACGTAGGTGATCGCAGTATTTTTACGAGAAAATCTTCAGGCATCTGCAGTACCTGACCATTTAAGA
The DNA here is from genome assembly GCA_031261265.1 of Candidatus Peribacteria bacterium. The sequence goes on along the minus strand of JAISKI010000009.1, from coordinate 14,737 downwards.
AAGGTCTTCCCAATTGCAGACAACGCCCCAATATATACCACTGCGATGAGCATAAGAAGTGCATCTTTATTGATAATATGAGACAATTCATGTGCAGCTACCGCCTCAATTTCCCTTTTGTTCAACGTCTCTAAAAGTCCACTCGTAAAAACAATCCGAAGATCATTTGTCCTTCGACCTGTCGCAAAAGCATTGAGTCAAGACGTTTGAATAATTCAGATTTTTGGCATCGGTAATCCCCTAGAAATACAGAGATTCTCCACAATATTATAAATCTCAGGATGGGATTTTCTGGTAATAGCATGTGCTCCCGCTAATCCAAATACAATCTTTTTTTGTCCAAAAAGCGTGACCAGTCATCGAATAAAAATAACAGGTCAGAGATAACAAAATATTTCTGTAGTAAGAGAAAAAACCTTTATTCGTGAAAAAGAGGACTCCAATATAGGAAGCAAGAGAGCGACAACCAAAAAACAAACAATGAAGAGAAAAATCGGAAAAAGAAAAAGCAGAAGGAGAGATTTGAGTTCATTACTCCTTTTGAAAGCGAGCATTCCTATATAACGAGCCATAGAGAATTAATAATGTTGTAAAGCAGAAATTCTTTCATCAATGCTTGGATGAGTATCTCGAAGGGAAGAAGAAGTTTTTTTTCTATTACTCTTTTCTTCTACCTCTGGAGTCGCAATAAAAAACATCGCAATATTTTTATTCGCACTTGGTACAGAGGAAGATTCAGAAATCTTTTTTAGAGCGGAAATCATCGCCTGATTATCTTTCGTTAATTCCACACTTCCTGCATCAGCGAGATATTCTCTCTTTCTAGAAATTGCAAGCCTGATCAGCGGATAAACCAAATACCCCAACAACAGAAAAGCAATTCCAGACACAATCGTAATCATTTGTAGTTTATTATCCTTACTATTTCCTCCAATTCTAATTCTAATCAATATTTGCCCAAGGACAGAGATAATCCCGATAAACACCACAGCCACTAGCATAAGCATACTATCCTTATTGATAATATGAGACAATTCATGTGCAGTCACCGCCTCAATTTCCCTCTTATCCAACGTTTTTAAAAGTCCACTCGTGAAAACAATTCGACTATCTTGCGTCCTTCGACCTGTTGCAAAAGCATTCAATCCAGAAGTCTGGATAATTCAGATTTTTGGCATTGGTAAGCCTCTAGAAATACAGAGATTCTCCACAATATTATAGATCTCAGGATTCTCGGTCCTAGTGAGTTCTTTCGCTCCCGAAAAATGAAACATTAACTTCCTCTGCCAAAAAAACGTAATCAGCCCTCGAATCACGATCACAGGCAAAAGAAAAAGGAAAATACGCCCTGTCATCAGCAACCCTTCAGAGAATCTCTGCGAAAAACTATAACCACTCTCCGTCCAAAAGAAGAATATCACAAGGAGAGACAATACAAAAAGAAAAACGGGGAATAAGATCATCAAGAGAATAGTCTTTCTTTCATTGCTTTGTTTTGTCCCAATCAATCCTGAAGTGGCCATCATCAAAGAAAAAAAATAAAAATCTGTAGATACAAAGATATCAAGAACTTAAATGTAGGGATTTTCTCCCTCATTGCAAATCTTCCTTTCAATAAAAAAAGGACCAGGGAACGAATAATTCCAAAGTCCTTTGATAGGTAGTTTTAAATAAGCTCAACTACATTAAATCCATCTGACTTCGCTCGTGAAAAATCAAAGTCTTCATCTAAATGCATCAACCAGATTTTTCCGCGAAGTTCCTGAGGAATCGTTGCCAAGAGTCTCCCATAGGGAACATGCACAGGAGATTCTTCCCAAGTGCTACATTCATGGTAAACTCGATCATACTCACCTCGCTGGAGACCTTCTAAACAAGAAATACGATTTGTATCTCCTGAATAATAGATTTTTTCATCTCCAATCTGAAGCCAGAGAGCAAACGTCTCATTCCACAAAGGATCAGCATGAGGCACAGGGAAGAATTTGAATTGCAATTGTAATGTATCGATCTTCCTCGATGGCAAACGTTCATGCGAATAGAGCGAATCTTCAATACCTTGAGCCCTTAAGAAGGTCATTAATACGTCATCATCTAATGATATGGGGAAATGGAGAATCGGTCTGACTCCCATTTTCCAAAAAGCATAGCTGATGAGTTCTGAGAGAGAACCAGCATGATCTCCATGCAGGTGGGTTAAAGCAATATGGAGCTGTTGTACTCCCTCCAAAATGCCTTTATCAAGAAGTCGGCAAAAGACCGTACTCCCGCAGTCAATAAGGAAAAGAGTTTCCCCATCAGCTGATTTCAAGAAGGCCGACGTGTTGCCTTCTTTGGGGTTGAACGAAGAACCCCTCCCCAAAAATCTCATTTTTTTGTTTGATAGTTGTTTACATCAGGAATGATACTTAATATCATACAAAAGTCAAGACAATTATTCTACGGGTTTGAACATCCCCGAAGGCTTTGGAGAAGGAGGAATTGGAGCAGATTGAGGTTGTGAAATAGGTTGAGAAACACGTTGGGGGACGGGTTGTACCGTAGATTGCAGAGTTGGCTGTGCAACAGAAGAAGGAGTAGCATAATACTGTGCTGGAGTGACATGAGCGGGATTCTTTTGGTTTTTCAATTCATCCAAAAATTGCTGTTTAATTACGGTCGTATTCAGGATTTGCTTTCCTTGGCTTTGGAGAATCTCGGTTAAAACCTTTTTATCACTTCGTGCTTTCTTTCCAAAATTGGTCAATTGCACCAATTCATGTCCCTTTCCTGCAAACACCACCACATCCCCAGGTCTGGCAATTTCCGTAGCAAACTTGATAGCATAGGTTCTCTCGGGAATGATAAAGAGTTCTTTTTCGTCTGGAATAAACACTGATTGCAAATTTTTTGTCATATCATTCAGAATTTTTAATCTATTTTCCGTATCAGGATCATCATCAGTAATAATCGTCACATCTGCAAAACTCAGAGCAATATCGCCCATCAACGGTCTTTTCTCTTTATCTCTATTCCCAGGAGCCCCACAAACTACGATTAATTTTCCGTTATTTTTATTTTTACTTGCAAAGGTAAGCGTCTTTTCGAGTCCATCAGGAGTATGAGCAAAATCCACATAATATTTGACCCCTTCGGAGGTGTAGACAGGTTCCATTCTTCCACTAACTCCTGGGAAAGTTTCCACAGATTTCAAGGCAAGCGGAAGTTCTAATCAGATTTCTGTACTCACTGCTAAAGCCCCCAAAATATTACTAACATTGTAATCCCCTACCAACTGAGTCGTCCCCATAAATTTCTGTCCCAGATAAGAAAATTCAAAATACGTTCCTTCTAAATGCTCCTCAATCTTGGTAGCTTTCAAGACAGAAGAAGACTGCAAACTAAAAGAAACTTTTTTATCAAAGGCCATACTCTCAAACCGCATTTTCCCATATCTATCATCCACAGAAATCGCACAATATTTATTTTCTTTTCCATTCGCCAAGACATATTTGAAGAGTTTTTTCTTGGCTTCTGCATACTTCTCCATCGTCCCATGATAATCCAAATGATCTTGAGTAATATTCGTCAATACTGCGAAATCAAATCTGATTCCCTCAAATCTCGATTGATCCAGTCCCTGAGAACTCACCTCCAGAATAGCGATCTTACAGCCTTTTTCTTTCGCTGTAGCAAGAAGCTGTTGGAGATCAAACGTATCCAAAGAAGTCATTTTCTTTTCATTTTTTAGTTCTTCGTTTCCAATTTTAATAGTTGCAGTACTAATTGCCACCGTGGGTCCCACATTATCATTGAGAATTTTATGCAAAAGATTTACGGTAGTAGTCTTTCCATTGGTCCCCGTAATTCCAATGATGAAAAAGTCTTTTGAAGGAGTATTGTAGAGATAATTAGCGATCTGAGCTCTATATTTTTTATAACTCTGATAAAAAAAGCTGTCTTTCAGAGAGGAATAGATCGTATCATAGGCGATCAGCTTTTTAATGAGCTGTTTCATTACAGAAAAGAGAAATAAAAGAGAAACTTTTTTTCAGTATATAAAAATGATTTCCTTTTACAAATTTTTTTACATTTTTTATGTAGAAGAGGAGATTTTGAAAGAAAATGGCATTTTACTGGAAAAAAATTATTTACCTACCACATACTTCCCTTCCAATATCCCTGAGGAATGAGATGTTTTAGTTCGGCACAGCGGAGTTTTCTGACGAGAGGCTTGATCTTTTTGTGATTGGAAGCAAGAGAAAAAGCTGATCGAATACGATTATTGCACTGTTTCCACATAATGCAAGCAAGGGTATAGCTACAGTAGTGCTGGGTCATTCCCAGATAGGAATTCATCACTGCTAACGTTTGATCATGATCGAAGGTCTCATTCAGCTTTTTAATTTTTTGATATCGTTTACCGAGAGTTCTCCTGCGAAGATAACTACGATACGGTTTGATCACCGAACCCAGAAAAAGGAGCCCATGGGAAACAGATTGAAGAGAGATTTTTTTCGGGTGAAGCGTGAGATGAAGCTGATCAGCGAGGAAAGAACGAATCAAGGGAATTGCCTCCAAAAGCTTTTGTTTATCCTGATGAAACAGTACAAAATCATCCACATATCTTCCATACCAACGAAAACCTAGCTCATATTTAATGTAGTGATCAAGGGCATGAAGATAGATATTTGCAAAAAGTTGAGAAGTCAGATTACCAATAGGAAGTCCCGTATTAGGTCTACAATGGAAAAGGCTTTTATCGGAAGGAAGCCCAATTCGATCAGATTTTGAACCTCTAATGATACAATCTTTGGTCGGGTCGTGGAAAATAATTTGATGAATCAGTTTTAACAAAAAATCGTCACCTACCATTTGTTGATATAATATCTCTTTATCAATCCCCATAAAAAATCCCTTCACATCTAATTTAAGCACCCACGTTTCCTTGGTGAAATTCTCCGAACTCGCTCTCATAAACCTCTTTACTCTCTGAATACCAAAATGCGTCCCTTTCCCCACTCTGCAACTATAACTATCATAAATGAATTGTTTATCATACAGCGGATACAGACAATTATAAACCAAATGATGAACAATTCTATCTCTAAAGTCTGCAGCGAAGATTTCTCTCTGCACAGGATCGCGAATAACGAAACAGGTACTGGGACGAATGGTATAGGTTCAACTGACCAATTCTTGATGGAGCTGGCGAAGATTTAACTCCCAATGCTGATCAAACTCTAGGACACTCTGCTTTTTCTTTTTGTGTTTACATACATCGAAGTAAGCAATACAAAGATCTTTCCAGAGTGAGTCTGATAGAGACTGGGGAAGATTTTTTTCAAACAAAGAAGGTTGGCAAAAAGAGGATTGCATGTAGCAGAAAAAACAGCTAAAAAGCTGACTTCGTAGGTCAGCTCATGGCGGAGTGCTTAAGCAGGAACAGAGACGGGAACGCGATGGTGCTATTGTTGTTGTTCAGTTTACCTTTCGTTTCATTCCATTTATAGTTCCATCTATTGTCTGAACCTGACGCCGAACCGAGATAGCCATATGTGTCTTTGTTTCATTGCTTACCGTCGGAATCGACATACCCAAAGATCATCGCTTACTTTGTGATGCAATCCTCGCGACGGCACCATCTGTTACTACCCCTCCCCTAGGGGGTTGAGGGTGGATGATTGAACTCCTGTTGCTGACGGGGTAGGTCAGCAAGTAATACATACAAAAAAAGGAAGCAAACGCAACCCTTTTTTCACTTTTTTTTTCACGCCGATCAGCCCACATTTCAAAGGAACCCCCTTTTAAACAGGAGTTCTAAAGCAGGAACACCGACGGGAACGCGATGGTGCTATTGACGTCGTTCAGTCTACCTCCCGTAGCATTCCATCCACAGTACCATCTACCGTCTGAACCTGACGCCGAACCGAGACAGCCATACGCGTCTCCGTAACATTGCTTACCGCCGGAATCGACATACCCACTCATTGACATTCATAAAAGAATTGATAAGATATTACCTCATGAATACCAATTACTTTCTTTATAGTCTCCCACTAAGGATTGCATCGCTTTTTCTAAATGTTCTTTCATCACAGCTTTCTTTCCTTGTTTCTTACATTCTGTTTCATAGGCATCTAAACTGTAATAATACTCCTCTGCTCCCTGGTAGTCAGCTTTCCAGAGTCCTTTTTGATTGCTTGGAGAGACATTATATTGATTTTTAGCTTTTCGTTGCACATTTTGAGGAACTAGCTTTTCATTAGAAAATTTCACTCCTCAGATTTCTATAGAATTGGAAGTAAATTTTACTGCCTCTATCTTAGCTCTATTCTCCGAAGTATCCATATTATTAGCTTTGAGAAATTCATAGCATTTTTCTTTCCTCTCTTTTTCTACAGCAGTCATGTTTTTATGCTCTGCTGGTCTAGTGGTCTCACCACCAGCACTCGGTGTTTCTTCAGATGCTGTTTTATGTTTTTTTGACCAACCATTCCATTTTTCATCCAAGGGTTCATTGAGGGACTTTACTTGGGAGAGGAGAGCTTCTACACCTTTGATCAGCTCTGCTGAAGGTTCTTTTTCTGCACTGACCTTGGTATAGAGAGCATCTAGCAAAGGTTTCAAGTCAGATTTCTGGAGGTTGGTAAGTAAAGCAATAGTGGGTTTGTCTGCCTTTTGGGAGGCTTTGAAGACATTAAGGGTATTGATACTTCTGGCGATCCCTTTAAGGATTGTCCCTTCATCTTCAAAGTCCAGATCATCGAAGGAGATGTCTTCCTTACCCTTTTTCCCCTTTCGTCCAGCCACTGCCAAATCCCATGGATCCACGAGACGATCAGCTGTGATCTTATCAATGTCTGCTTGCTTGTTAAAGGTAAAATCCGTTTCTTTCAATCCGCTTCCCTTGATCAAAGCAGGGATATTCTCCGACCAAAGTAGTTCTTTAATATATGCTATCTGACAGAGTATTTTACGATCCGTATCATTCTCCACACGAGAAATAAAGTCCACCAAGCTCGTATTGATTTCCTCCAGAAAGGTCGCTTTGGATCAGATTTTACTTCTATCTACCAGAGCCAATAATCTTTTGGTATCTAGCACCGTGGATTTGATTTTATGTCCTGTCGCTTCTCCTGTCGCTTTATATTCAGCACCAGAGAGATACAGCTGATTGACCTCCATAGCGAAATCTACCAGATGAGGCAGAGTCTCCGTCAAATCCTTAGGAGCTACATATGCGATCCCCGGCTCCAAATACAGTTTTGCCTTGAAAATATCATAAATTTCCTCCCTAGAAAGGTATCAAATATATTCCCTCTGCACTTCACGTTCGATCTGATCCTGAAATTTATTGGTATGAGCAGCATATTTCGCTCCTTCATTTGCCGTCATCAAAACTTGGAGAGGACCAGCAACTTCAAAGGTTTCTTCCGTGAGCGAATCTCTATACAGATCGCCTGCTTTGAACGCCCAATACTTTTTCAGACTAGAGAGAAAATTGGGTGGCGTACGATTCGCTTCATCGATGATCAGAGGAAGCCCATATTTGAGACAGAGAGTCAGATATCCTTCATCATAGATAAATTTCCCCTTCTTTCAGTTTGTTTCAGTTTCAGTTTCACCAAGCATTTGTACTGGTTTAGTCTGCAAATCACGAATCGAAGATTCTTCATTTCCATTGACGATCGGAATAGCTTTCATTTTGAGATAGTCTCCATTCGTGATCACGCCAGCTTGCTTTTTTGCTTCCAAAATTTCCTGATAGATTTCTATCGCCATTTTGGTTTTTCCCGTACCCACAGGTCAGGACAAGAGAAGGGTCTTTCCTGAAAGAATTTGCTCACGTAGATGTCTTTTAGTCGCTTGGACCGAAGGCGTTTGCACCAGTTTTCCAGCCTGCAATGCCTGTGCATAGATGGCAAGTTTGTGATGTTCATGAGCTGCCACGATTTCCTTATTTCTCAGCAAACGTTTTTGTTCTGCTTCTAAGTCCACAAGCCTCTCTTGAATTTTTTGAAATTTACGAATAGTTTTGAAATCTGCCTGTGCCAAAGACGATCAAGCGATATACTCTGACATGCTCAGCTGGTCTTGTGCGATATACTGTTCTTTAATTTTTTGCTCGATTTTCAGGACGTTTTTCAGCTTTTTATATCCATAGAGTAAATGCTGAGTGTCGTCTTTATGATCGGTAATCAACTTTTCAAGAGTTGAAAGATTGGTCGGATCAGAAAGGATATTCTTCAGCTCTTCTTTGGTATCTGCATCAGAGATTGGCTTCAATAGGAGAGTTTGAATGACTTCCTCAGAAAGTGCAGTTTTCCCACGGAAAATTTGAGTTTTTTGCACAAATTCTCTTCACTTTTTTGAAAATAGTTGCTCTTCATCAGAGAGATGAGGTGGAACAATATCATAGAGGCTTCCGTGAAGTGGAGTAATCTTTGCCATAGTAGAACAGAAAGGATAAAAGATAAATCACCTAAGTATATCCATAAATGAAAATAATGCAAAAAATCAGGGAGAAAATGATACTACCACAAACTTTTCTATTGTATTTATACGTATAAAATCATATATTAGTTGCAATATTTATTTCGTATATTTCAGAATGAGCGAAAATTTTTCTAAGATCAGAGATGCCACATTTAAAGAATTTAACAAATGCAAATGAACATATCTCAGATGCCCTGCAATCTCAAAAGAGATAAAATTCAAAGATGAATGTTTTAATCATATCACCTATAAAGACGATAGACATATTAGAACCCAACAAGAACAAGAGATGAGATTTCTTTGTTTCTTAAACGCAAAAAACATCATAGAAAAATCTTATCTCTATCAGGAATATATGGCAGAAACCATAGAAGTAGAGATCAAAAAGAATGGTAATAAAATAAGAGAAAAAAGGCTTGCACAATACTATTGATTAGTAGGAATTGTAGAGAAAAATGGGGAAAAACATAGAATTAGAGTAGTAATCAGAGATGTACAATGATTTCAATACGCTGAATATCGATCAGTGATGCCAGCATGGAGAATGAAAGGATATAAAACCTTTATGTGACCTCTTACTTAATTCAATAAGAAAAAGTTTGATACCAGATCAAACTTGTCCGAGTGTGGGGGCGAACCCCTCAAACTTTTTCATTACTATAATAGTGAAATAAATTATAAATGCAAGAGTTTTTGGACTTTTTTTGAATTGCAACACAATTTTCGTCCATGATAGCTTCAAAGAATGAAAATAATGCAAAAAATCAGGGAGAAAATTAACCTAGTCCACTTTTTTTCTTACAAAACAAAAAATCACTCTACTTTTCAGCTAGAGGGAAGAAAACTCACTTTTTATCACTCTAAAAATACGAATTCAAATATTTGACAAATACCATAAAATAATTATACTTAACATATGAAAACTTCTCCCGCCACCTCCAACATCCTCACAGACATCACTACCGACCCAAAATTGGTCGAAAATTTTATGGAATATATGAAACTCATCACCAAACAAACGGGAGTAGACCTCATCATCAATACCCAGAGAGAAGGAATAGCCCGAATGCAACCAGGAGAAACAAAAGTATTTTTCAATCCCGTATTTACCCTTCATCGACTCCAAACCATTGCCGACAAAAGAGAAAAAGAACTCTGAACGAAAAACACCTTTCAGTTTACCATCAATCACCTCTCAGAAATCGTCCTTCACGAGATCAACCACATGATCAATCATACCCAGCTAAAAATGAGTAAAAAGACAGAGAAAATAGAGAAAAAAAATCTGAATATGCTCGAGTATCAGAAAGCACTCTACGAAAAATACGGTCAGAGTTTTAAAGAATTTGAAAATATCTTTGAAGATATCGACGTAAATAATCAGGCAACCAAACTCCAAGCTCCCGTCTTTGAAACCGCAAAACAGGAAATCTATCAGCACCTCTGTGCTCCAGACAGCGATTTTTCAGAAAAACCCTTACCAGAACAATTTGCCTGGGCATCTCTGAGAGAATCTATGCTAAATAAAGAACCCTGCACCATAGACCCTCTGGTCAGGGAATGTATCACCTATGTCGCCCAACCAGGCGGACTCTTGGAAACCATCAGAAATCCTCAGCTCAGCTATGATGAACAACTTCCCGCTATCCACAAACTCTACGAAGACTACTATCTCCCCCTCCAAGACGATCAGAAAAAAAGGGAAGAAGAAAACGAACCGCGTAGGGACGGGTCTTGAACCCGTCCTAATAACGAACAACACCAACAAAACAATGAACAATGAAACCAACAACAAATGGGGGGTTCTCACATCGACCCTATGCTCCTCCCTCACCTCTTCGACAATCCCGACATCTCCCCACAACCTTCAAACAAAAACCCCAAACAAAAATCACCAAAAAATGATAACATCCCCAACCGTATTTTGAATATCCTAAACAATCAACAAAACCAACAACAAGCGGGGTCCCCCTCCGAGGGGGACGAGGCGAAGCCGGGTGGGGGTTTAGATCAAATCCAAGACGCCCTCCAAAAAGCCATCGAAGAAAAAATCCTCGACGACCTCAAAACTCCCGCAGACCGCAGTTTGGAACAATTCATCGCGAAAGAACGAAACCTTGACCCAAAAACTGCCAAAGACCAACTCGAAACCATCAAACAGGAAATCCAACAACAAAAACAGCTCGAACAACGTATCAAAAAACTGACCGATAGCCAAGGCAGAAACGTCTATGATACGATCGTAAATGATATTTTTAGCAAAATCGTACAAACCCACAAGCTCCCCCAAATCTACGAAAAATCCCCCAGACCTTTCAGCGAAGGAGGACAATTTGACGCACAATCTCTCGCAGGAGGCATTATGAGCCGAAAAAATGGAGAAACCGATCCCCTCATGATGCAACAAATCGCCAAAAGAGAAAAAGAACAAAAAAAAGCCTGAGCTTTCAATATCACCCTGATTACCGACGGAAGCTGATCTATGTCAGGACAAAAAAATATTGATCAAAAACTCTCCACCCTCCTCATGCTCTACGCCTTACAACAACTCAATGACCAGCTCGCCGAAGGCGACCTCTGACTAGAGGAAAATTTTCCGATAGAAACTCAAGTCCTCATGTTTCAAGGATCAGGACAGGTAGACACCATCAAACCCAGAACTACAAACCTCTGACTCAAAGAAGTGATCGAAGCAAGTACAAGGCTGGACTATGACAAAGGAGATACCAACGCCTACGACGCAATCCAGCAATATTACGATCAGATTTCTAAACCTTTGAAAGGACAAACTCCAGAAGAATACGAAGAGCGACTCCAAAACGTAAAAGATGGCAGAACCAAAGAAATCCTTTTTGTCCTCTCCGATGGAGGATTTAACAGCTGAGACGGTGAAAAAGCTAAAAGTCTGATCAAAAAACTCAGAGAAATGGGCATCATCGTCTGTGGAATTGGAATCACAAAAGAGTGATCACCCATGGTGAAGATTTTCGGAAAAAAATCTGCAGAGAGTGAAGCAAACAAAGGCGGATTCTGACTCATCTGTCCACAAACCAGTGATCTCGGCACCACCTTGAATACCCTTTTACTTGAACATCTCGAAGACCCAAGTATCATAGGAGAAGGAGCTTAGTTTATTTTCGTTTGAAAGTTCATCTCATTTCTGTATCTTTAATACTATGCAACCAAAACTCAACTTCAACATCCTCAAACAGAAAGGCAATGCCAGAGTCGGAGAAATCACCCTGAACGGAGTGAAAATTCAGACGCCGATTTTTATGCCTGTAGGAACCAAAGCTACTATCAAAGGACTCATTCTTGATCTGCTCAGAGACCCCAAATACATCTGAACAAATATCGAACCTATCAAACTCATTCTCGCCAACACCTTCCATCTCTACCTCCGTCCTGGAAGTGAACTCATCAAACAAGCTGGCGGACTTCACAAATTCGAAAACTGGAACGATGGACTTATTCTCACCGATAGTGGAGGATTTCAGGTTTTTTCTCTTTGATTAGGAAAAAATCGCAATGCATTTAACCCCCTGCTAGGGGGGTCGCCCGACCCAACAACAAGTTGATTTGGAGGGCGGGGGGGCTGCAGAATAAAGTTGACCGAAGACGGAGTGAAATTTTCCTCTCCTCACGATGGAAGTAAACATTTTTTCTCTCCGGAAAATGTCGTCGATACCCAAATCAATTTTGGCTCAGATATTATGATGGTACTCGATGTCTGCTCTCCTGGAAATGCTGATAAAAAAGCCGTACAAAGACAAATGCAAATGACCCACCGCCGAGCGAAGAGAGCCTTTGACCATTTTCAGCCACTTTACGACGAAGCAAGAGGGGTATTATTTCCAATCGTACAAGGAGGTTCGTATTTGGATTTGAGACAAGAGAGCCTCGATTTCCTGTCCGAATATGCTTGGGACGGAATCGCTATTGGAGGAGTGAGTGTCGGGGAAGAAAAAGAGAAAGTGCAAGAAGTCATCAGCTACACCGCACCAAAATTACCTAACGAAAAGCCGAGATATTTGATGGGAGTAGGAACACCCGAAGATTTGCGTTTCGCGATTGAACAAGGAATTGATATGTTTGATTGTGTTTCTGCGACCAGATTTGGCAGACACGGAGTAGTCTTTTCTGATGAGGGAAATATCAAGATAACGAACGCAAAATATGCCTCAGATTTTTCTCCTCTCACTGCTAATTGCGACTGCTACGCATGCAAAAACTTTACGAAAGCCTATTTTCATCATTTGCAGAGAGAGAAAGAAGTATTGGGTGGGGTGCTAATGGGACTGCATAATATCGTGCATTTGAATAGAATTCTGAGCGACTGGAAAAGAGAGATGTTGAGAGAATAAAAAAACCTGTTCAAGCCGATAAGCAAGAACAGATTTTTAAGTTTAAGTTGTGAATTAACTATTTGCCCATTTTTTAAGTTTACCTGGCAAATCGGAACACCAATCAAGGAAGGCAAACAAAAGAAATAACATCGTCAGACCTATCCACCAAATTGGGAAGAATAACAATATACAAACACCTACTATTGCAAAAATAGTATTGCATACTGGATAAAAGCTCATTGCCAATAAAGAACTACTATCCACGAAATTATCCTTTTCTATACTACCTATATACACAAAGAAGGCAGGAATAGAGTGGAACATACGAGGAGTAAAGGAACTAGCTTTTATGAATAACCTTGCCAATAAGGCACAAACAATCGCAGAGATTATATACACTACGACTACTATTACTAGAGCAAAAATAAAAGTTTTCATATTTTTTTATTATTTGTTAATTATTTATTTTAATGAAGTTTATTATACTAAACAATAATCAAAAGTCAAGTCAATTTTTAAAAATATAACCCAACTTTTGACAAATACAACCAAAATCCGTATACTTACAAAGTACTTTTACCCTTTACCCAAAAACAAAATGCCAGAAACAACAAAACTCCTCGCACTCCCCAATGATGACGAGCTTTTCGCGACTTTCCTTGCCTCCGCCCAAGAAGGAGCTCACGACAACATCAAAGGTATCGTGAAACAAATCGGAGGATTCCTCGATAAAGCAAAAGGAGAAGTGAAAAGAATTCTGATTTTTGATGCTAATGGACTTTCTTTGAAGTTCGATATGCCAACAGGAAACGATGTCCTCCAAGGCTTCGTGAATGACCAGAATTTTATTGTAAAAAATACTCTAAAAATCCTGATGTCGACCTACGGAGCTCAGACGTTTGATAGTTTTATCGCTAAGATGAAGAGAACGCAGGAAGATATTGATGTGACGAGAGGGACATTGACCAGAATTTTAGATACTTTCTTCAAAAAACTGAATGAAAAATATGTCATCAACGAAACCACAGAAAATATTGCAACCAAAGTAAACGCCCTTTTCGGTATCAACGACGCTTCAATCCCTGAAAAGTGGACAAAAGTGACGAATCCTGAAACCGCAGGTTAACAGGTAATTGTTCCTTTACTACTCTCATACAGTTCCTTTTTAAAAGCTTCGGACAACCCACGGTTGATTTGGAGTTTTTGTTTTACCTCAGTATCGTAGAAACTTTCCAGCACTTTTGCGTCATATTTTTCGGTAAGATAAGTGAGTAAAGAAGTCTGTTCATAAGTGAAGGTTAGGGCGAGTTCATCAAAAATTTCCTTTTGAATCAAGGGAGCATTGCGAACCGTTTCTTGTGCAGTCTGCGTATACGCTTGAATCAATCCTCCCACGCCAAGCAAAGTCCCACCAAAGTATCTCGTTATCACCAAGAGAACATTGTACAATTGTTTCCCTTCGAGGACGGAGAGAATGGGTTTTCCTGCGGTATTAGTCGGCTCTCCGTCATCATTAGCTTTAACGAATTTAGGGTCTATCACGAAATTTCCAAACAAGTCCTGGTGGAGATGCAGCCCAATTCTCCAAGCATAGCAATGATGAGTAGCATCATAAAATTTCTTCCTCATCGCTTCCAAATATTCCTCAGCCTTTTCCTTTTCTTCCACAGAAAAAAAAGTTCAAAAAAATCTGCTTCCCTTGATTTTCGGGATTTCATAGGTAAAGGGTGCTGAAATGGTGGTGTAGTAGAGTTTTTTCATAGGCATTATTTTCTTCCAAAATCGGCGGGAATCTCTCCCCAATCGTCCGTCTTCCATTTCAAGAGCTGATACGGAATTCCGTGTACTTTCAGCCATTCCTCAGCTCTATCCACCGCCTTCCATACTTCCAAATCTGGCTCTTTTTTTCTAAG
>JAISKI010000064.1 GCA_031261265.1 Candidatus Peribacteria bacterium | reverse complement strand
TTTCGGGAAGATCCTCAGCTTCTGTTGGTTTTTCAACCTCTGTTGGTTCCTCAGCTTCTGCTGGCTCATCAACTACTATAGGATCTCAAAGATCTACTAAATCACCAGCTTCTATTGGTGCTCCAACTTCCTCCTCTTCTACTTCTGCAATTTCTGTTTCCTCTCAGAATTCAGGGGAATTAAATACTAATTCTTTTTCCTCGGTAAGGGAATAACACACAAGTGCTCCGATCCCTACTAAGACACCAAGAACTAAGGTGGTAGTGATGGTTTTTTTCATGGGATATAATTTTTTTAAATAAAATGGTACTGTAAGTATACTCCAAAATTTTTTCCTGTCAAAAAATCAGCAACTTTTTTAGGCACTTTACCTTGGATTTATTTAAAAAGATTAATATATATATGGACATATAACATATAAAGATATTTTTACTCTTGAAAAGAGAAGAGAAAACAGTATCACCAAATCAGCATTTATCCTCACAAAACGTTAATGAAAGAAATAAAAAAAACCTTCATCCAAAATATCGTCAAATTTGTCCTAGGACTCTGCCTCCTCTCTATCTGCTATACCTACTTACAATCTCATCCTGCAGAAGAAATCTCGTTTTTCTCTGGATTTAAAGTCATCTTCCAGAATGCAGAAATTTTCTTTCAAAACCTCTTCGGAAAAAATGGAGACCTCCTTAGACAAAAATACTCTCTGGAATCCTACTATCAGGCTCTTATCTCTCTTTCTGAAGAAAAGCCTTGTGTGGATCCACAATTAATTCAGGAATTGCATGATACCTACAACCAACTCCTCACCGAACCCAAAAGCACCTTAACCTACACCCTCAATGACTACATCCAGAAACAAATGGAATTTGATAGAGCCTTAAGAGTCAACTGCGATACCGCTACACCAACTACTTAGGATCTACACCATAGTGGACCACCATATAATACCTTTTCTTCACAGGATCAATACTAATACCTACACCCACCTGAGTAAAGTGACTCATCACAACCGCCCTGTAGTGAGACCCATTACTGGGTTTTTCTTTCATAAATAAATCATCTCGTGTAGTTCTGATAGCGGTAATAAGATTTTCAGTACAATCACTACTTTTACAAGTATAATACCCTCGTCCCACACTCTCAGAAAAAGAAGCTCTCCCCCCTGTCAAGACAGGAAATTCAATCCCTAGCCCAGCGAACCAAGCGGTAATCTTATCATAATTATAATACCCATCTCCAGCAGTCCTCACATGAGTATTATTCGTAGTAGCCGTATCTTTTAAGTAAGTTGCCCAAGTCTGAGCAGTAGCTTCAAAATCTGACGAATACCCATAAGGAGAGACTCCCACGCTCGTTCTTTCCCCATTATGCCAGGAAAGTACTGTGTCTCTCACCTTTTGCACATTTACATGAGGGAGATCCAGAGAAATATTCGGTACAGCAGGCTTTTCTGCAGATTGGCTAGAATCCGTTTCTCCAGCAGATTGAAGCTTCACAAGCTCTTCTTGAATATGTGTGATCACCACAGCATAGATTTTCTGATTTTTAGACTTAGAAAATTTTGAAGAACCAAACAATGCCTGATAGGCTTTAAAAACTCTGATTTTTTCTGAAGATGTTCCCTTTTTCGCTACAGCCTTATCCACCGTAGAGATTACCACCGCAGCCATCGCTGAAGTAGTGCTTGCATACACTCCATTGAAAGAAGGAAGGAGAAAAAAAGAAAAACAAAGCAGAATAACTAAAAACTTTTTCATACAATAGAGAGAGAATAAAACTCCCTAAAGGATATAAAAAGTCTCTCAAATATCAAGTTGGGATTAACTCCCTCTAAACTCCCCTTGAAAGCAGGGGGATTTTTCATATAGTAAAACCCGTCTTTAAGCCACAATATCCATGAAAATTTCCGATCTCAAACAAAGTTTTTCAAAACTCCAACACTATTCGCTCAGCTTTCTTATCCTCTTTTTTTTTCTTTTCCTCGGAAAATGCCTCCGATTTAGCACTCAAACTTTTGGCATTACAGGAGAATGGTCTTCAGCTCTCGAAATCTTCACAGGACAATTCCTCTCCGATACACGAATCTTCCTCATCATCCTAAGCTCCACCCTCCTCTCCTCCCTCTGCAAAAAACGACTACGACAACTTTTTTGGCTCTTGGCAGTAGCAGGAGTTTTCCTTTGCTATGGAGCAGAGGAAGCAGGAATGATTGTCCTTTCTACCACAGTCTCTCTCCCAGAAATGGTAAGTTTTTTGGGGACTTCCTCTCCAGGATTCACAGGACTTATCACAGGAGCAGGTATCAGCCTTTTCTTGCTATTTTGCGGAATCATGATCATCATAAGTATCCCTAAAATAAGAAAAAAGCTGAGCTATGGACTCCTATTGGTAGTACTCTTGCAAATGAGCAGTACAGGATATTATCTTCTCTCTCCCACTCCCTATACCCTCCCCGACAACCTCCTACAACGCACCATACAAGCATTTTCAAGTCTAGAAATTCCCCTCTTGTCTACGATCGCCACAGGCATTCCGACAGCAGACCAAACCGAAAATCCACCACTTCCTCACACACATTACGAGGAATACTTTACTACAGAAAAAGGGAAAGGACAACAGCTAAATCTGATTATCGTCTTTGCAGAATCCCTTTCACAGATCGATTCTCTCAGAGTAGGAGGAGTCAATGACAGACTCCCCAATTTTGATGCTATCGCTGAAAAAGGGATAACCTTTACTAATTATATCAATAATGGTTGCACCTCTGACACCGCTCACAACGCTCTCTTAAAAGGAGTTTTTCCTCGGGATGTTTCTGGGTATCAAGGATTTCACACTCCTCTAGAAAGTTTACCCACCTTTCTCCATAACCAAGGATATCATACCACCTTTTTGAGTACCGCTCCGCTAAATTTTTTGGACCAAAGAGCCTTTTTAGAGGAAATGCAATTTGACCAAATCATCGGAGAAGAAAAATTTTCTGGAAAAAAATATACCTTTGATGCTGCCCCTGATGGAGAACTTTATCACGAAGCTTTAAAGAGAATCCGTATCGAAGAGATTCTCCAAGACATTAAAATAAAAGAAAGAAAAAAACCTGAACCGTATGCCATCATGATGCAAACGATCTCCTACCATAAACCCTACAATACTCCCTACGGAAAAGATGAATCTACCGCCCTCGCTTATAGTGATGAAATGCTTGGATCTTTCTACGAAAAATTGGAAGCAGAACACTTTTTCGACAAGGGGATCCTCCTCATCGTCAGCGACCATAGAAAAATGAATGCCCTAGAAAAAGGGGAGAAAGAAGCTCTCGGAGAATTTCGATACGCAAAAGGACTGGTCACCATCGTTGGGAAAAATATCAAACCCCATACCCTCAATTCCACCCTCCTCCAGCACAGCGATCTCTACTACGGACTCAGAAAACTCATAGCCTCAGGCAGTGTCATCAATGCAGAAATCTACAACGATCCCTTTTCAGGAAAGACAGGCAGAGATCGAGCATTTCTGCGTTGTGGATTTTTGGGAATCCATCATTATTCTCTCATTATGGCGAATGGATCAGGATTCCAAGAAAACAATATCCCAGCACTCCTCTCCCACTCTCCCTCCGCTCAGCAATATCTTTCTCTCTATCTCCAATATCAAATCCCTCCCGAAACGGCGGAAATCCCATAATTTCCCTTGCATTCTCCCCTCAAATCCCTACATATAAACCATACTGAACAATCGGTACAAACAGATTTTTAATTTTTTTTGTAATTCTTGTATGCCAAGTATCTCAGACGCAATCCATCAAGTAGGAGTGAATAAAGAGCTTTTTTCCCAATTATACGAAAAAGCTTTAGGGAAACCTCTTTCAGAAAAAGTGCCTATTTCCGAGGCCAATTTGGCTAAAATCCAGAAAATGGTCGACCAGCTCCCCAAAAATATTGTGGAAAAAATAACGACTGGACAACATACTGGAAAGACTCCAAATCAGAAAAAAGAAGCTGATACAGAAAAAGTCCTGAAATCTGACGAACTCGGTGGATTTGGTGGTGGAGGATTTCTTTCAGGACTCGGATTTGGGAAAGCAGAAGAAAAAGTAGAAGAAAAAATCGATTTGGATGAATACTTTGGAAAAGCAGAGCCTGTGACCACCTCCAAAGTAGATCTCTTTGATATTGCCTCTCGTAATGTGAATGAAAAACGCGAACAAGCTAGAAAAGAAGGAAAACCTTCCCGCTCACAACGCAGTACTGACACCCATCACCCAAATACTCCTAATAGAAAACCCAATGGAAATATCTCCATCGAACAGACTACTTACGTTGCAAAAGAGAAAGGCGTATCCTCTTCAGATATTTTTGATGCTGCTAGAGCCAGAGGAAATAGTTCTTCACCGCCCCCTCACAGTAATAAACCAGGAGGACAACATAGTCAAGGACGCGGGAAACCATATAATGCACGCAACGACAAACCACAAGGGAAACCCGTGCGTATCTCAGATACTCCAAAAGTACATAAAGATGCTACCACTTCAGCAAACTTAGTAAAGAAAACAGAACTTTTTATGGATGAGAGGATCTCCGTAAAAGAATTTTCTGAAAAAATGGGAGTACCCTTACCAGAAATTTTGAAAAAGCTGATGGAAAATAAAATCATGACAGGAATCAATTCTTCCCTGGATTTCGATACTGCAATGCTCATTGGAACAGAATTTAATGTGGAAGTAAAAAAACACGAAAAACAACTCGATATGGAAAGCTTTATGAGCGGAGATCTCCAAAAAATTCTCGATCTGGACAAAGAAGCCCCTGTCCTCCTAGAAAGAGCACCCGTAGTCACGGTAATGGGACACGTAGATCATGGAAAGACTTCTCTCTTGGATTACCTGAGAAAAACGGGAGTCGCTGAAGGAGAAGCAGGAGGAATCACTCAATCCATCGGAGCATCCGTAGTGGAGTACAAAGGAGAAAAAATCACCTTTATTGATACCCCAGGACACGAACTCTTCACTTCACTCAGAGCCAGAGGTGCAAAATTGACGAATATCGCAATTATCGTGATCGCAGCAGATGACAGTGTGATGCCTCAGACTATTGAATCTATTAATCATGCAAAAGCCGCAGGAGTACCTATCATTATAGCCATTACAAAAATCGATAAACCAGGAAAAAATCTGGAACAAATCAAATCTGATATCGCTGCCCAAGGATTGACTCCAGAAGAATGGGGAGGAGAAACGCCCATCATTTGAATTTCCTCCAAAACAGGAGAAGGGATTGACAAATTACTCGAGCAAGTACTACTCCAATCAGAGATGCTAGAATTGAAATACAATCCTCACAGATCAGCAGTAGGAGTAGTAGTAGATAGTTATAAAGATCCCAAACAAGGAGTCGTAGCGAGCGTTATCATTTTAACAGGAACTCTCCAAATGGGAAACATCGTACTGGCTTACAATACCTATGGGAAAGTAAAAAGAATGCAGAACCGAAAAGGACAAGCAGTACAGAAAGTCATAGGAGGAGAACCCGTACAAATTTTAGGATTCCCAGACTTACCCGAAGCAGGAAGAATTGTGGAAGTAGTAAATAACGAAAAAGAAGCTCAAAATAAAGTTGCCGTCATCCAAGCCCAAGAAACAGGAAAATCAGCTGAAGGTGCAGTACAGGAATTCTTGGCTCAACTCAAGGCTTCTGGAGAAAATAAGATCTCTGAGCTCAAACTGATCTTGAAAGCAGAAGGTGCTAGTAGTTTGGAGGCATTGACTCAAGCAGTACAAGGACTCTCTCTCCCAAAAAATGTAGTAATCAAAATCGTGCACAACGATGTAGGACATTTTTCTGAGAGTGATGTATCTCTAGCTCAGGTTTCTAAATCTCTTTTGATTGGATTTAATGTGAGTATCAACAGTGTACTAAAAAAGAAAGCTGAACAGCAAAAAGTGGAGATCAAATCATTTGATATCATCTACGAATTGACAGACTACCTCTCAAATCTCCTTCAAGGAATGATCATACTCGAACAAGAAGAAGTCACCGTAGGAAAGATGAATGTTTTGGGAATTTTCTTTACAGAGACCAGAGAAATGACAATTGGAGGGATGGTCATCGAAGGGAAAGTGAAGAATAAGCTGAAATTCCGTATTCATAGAGGAGAAGAAATTATCGGAAATGGAGAAATCCTTTCCCTCCAGAGAAATAAGGATCAAGTAAAGGAAGTTCTCGCTGGTGAAGACTGTGGAATGAAAGTAAAAGTCTGAAAGAAAATCTTGGAAGGTGATGTCTTGGAATTTTACGAAATGCAGGACAAAAAGGAAGAATAATCTCCTATCCCCCGTTTACCTCCAACCTCCTCACCGCCCTCTCATACAGCCACCAAACAAACAATGCCACAACCACCAACCATCCCACTTGAAAAGGGAAATACTCTACAAAAAACTGAATATCCCCTGTCGTGAAAAACTTTGCGGGAGCATACAAATAATATTTGAATGGGAAAAACTCCGCGATCGTCTGCATCCAACCAGGATAAATATCAAGTGGAAAAAAGAGTCCTCCAAAGATAAAATACAGTTTATTGATCAATAAACGCACAAACGTAGAATCTTCCAGAATAAATGCAAAGAGAGCAATCATCAGAGAGAGCAATGAAAGCAAGCCAATCCCCACCAGTAAAGAAAACAGAAATAGCAAAAACGGTCCCACTCCAAATCGTGGGAATTTCCCTATCACTAGAAAAATAATCACTCCACAAAACGCCCCCACAATCAACATATTGATGAGTGTTTTGAAATACGTCTGAGAGAAGTAAAAGCCAATGAAGTTGATCGGTTTATTGAGGAACGTGACGATAGATCAGCTTTTTATCTCATTGATCATGTTTTGATCTTTCCAGTTGATCATCACAAGTTCGGTGATGAAAATATACCAAGCGTATATATATATCGAGATTCCTCCTACTTCCTCCACTCCTGTCGCCTCAGCACCAAACACCGCCAAACTCGTTAAAACAAAAATAAGAAAAAGCAGATGCACATTATCCAGCAGGAGTAAATAAGCATAATAAAAGGTTTCTTTAAGGAAATAGAATCAGATTTTGATATATTTTAGCATTTCACGAGGAAGTTTACATTTGTAAAACGAGATTTCCACTAGAATATTTTTTGAGTCCCCATTGAAAGACCCCTACTCCGACCAAAAGGATAGCCAAGGAGAGAACAGTCAACATCACCCGATGAAAGAGTGTAGACCCATCAGTCAAGATTCGATACGGCAAGAATACTCCAGGATAAAGTCCAATACTACCGATAAGGACAAAGAGAATTTTGTCTCTCTGATAAATATCGGGAGGATAAGAACCCACCACTAGAAAAAAACTCTGAAAAAGATCCCTGACTTTTGAACCCCTTTGCAATCGGAAAGAAACGCTCCCTATCAGCAGAAAGAGTCCCAAAACAAAAAGCCCAGAAAGCAACATGACTCCTAACCATTCGGCAGTAAATACCCAAGGATTCCCCGTAGAAAAAGCCACCACGTAAATAATCATCGAAATCAAGGCAAAGAAAAGATCTCCCAAGTTATGCATTTTAATTTTGGTCGTGGCAAGTAAAGCTAACGGAGAAGTAGGAAAGCTGAGATAGTAATCCATTTTACCTTCTTCGATAATTTCTGATACGGATCAGATATTGGAAAAAATCCCATTCACGAGTGCATACTGAAAACTCGTCATCGAATGGATCAATAAAAAATTTCCAAAAGTTAACCCCGTCCCCGAAAAATAGGAAAGAAAAATCGCAAAAATCACCAAGAAAATCGCGTCATTGATCACCATTGTCGTAATTCCAAAAAAGAAATTTCGTCTGTATTCCAACTGTTCTTTTAAGGCAAATCCCAAAATTTGGAAATATTTTTTCATAAAAATCTACATCATAAATGAGTAAAAGCCTGACCAGTATAGCCATTTCTTTTTATATTGCAAGTCGGGACGAGCAGCATCGGGACGAGCAACATATTCCTTATTTTATCAGGAATAGTAAGAATAGATTTGTTTTTCATATTTTAGTGTACCTAAAAATTATTTTTCATAATTTTTCACTTGTTTTTCATTCGTTATTTCGTATAGTGGAACACGTTGCAATAAAAAATGTAGAGTTTTCTCTGGTAGAGAGAATGATACCGAAGTGAAAGGACAGCTTTGCTACTCAATGTCTTTGCAAGTAAGTCAGCTTGGTCTCCCCAAGAGATGAATGACAAAAGTATTAGCAAAAATAAAAAGAAAAATTTATGAGAAAGTATAATTTTTTTGTGTTTATTAGTGCGATGTTTTTCATCGCAAGTATAGGTTTAATGTCCTCCTGTTCTCAGGAAGATGTAGTTTCTAACAGTGAAATAAATGTAGAGTCTGAGGATGCCTTATTCTCTAATCAACGGTATCTTGATTATTTAGGTCAAGTAATGGGATTCAAACAAGATAAGATACAATTTTTAGATTCAATAATTTTAGTAGAAGGAGATATTTCTTTTTCTAAGCAGAATCTTCAAAATGATATTGAATCTTGGAATAATCATCCAAATTCTATGTTAAGGGCAAGCTATAGAACACCCTATAAGGTCACGACTACTTCAAGTATTCCTGTGAATATCAATGGGATTAAAGTCAATGGTAATGCAGTGTCAAATTGGCGGACTGCTGTGACAAGTGCAATCGCTGAGTGGAATGCATTATCGGGCGATATTAGTTTCTACATTGTAGATGTACCAATGTCTCCAACAAATAGTATTAACTTTTTTATTGGGGCTGTTAGCAGTAATAGTAATGATGCTGAATCTTCATTCCCTACTGCTGCTGGGACTCCTGGTCCTAATATTATTATTAACCAAAATACCTATAATAATAGTAAGTGGACTACGGCAACAAGGAGAATTTTGATGACTCATGAAATTGGGCATGCTATAGGGCTTGCTCATTCTGATACAAGTGAAAGTGGAATGACTTATATTTCCACTTCCTGTGGGACGAATAATGATGCTAATTCAATAATGCATCATTCTCTGTCGTCATCGAATTACATTACTTCATGTGATACTCAAGCATTTAACTATTTATACTGATAGATATTGAAATGTGTTTATATTGAAACCGCGTATTTTACGCGGTTTCTTCGTATCTACAACAATAACTTCCCACGGCATCACTCTGTTCGGATCCTAATAATGTTCCTGATGTACCACAGATGGTATCACTATAGTCAAAGAAATTAGGAAGATTAACTGTAGGAGTAAATGGGCTTTCAAAACCAGGTACAACCATTATTCCTCATGTTTTTATACACTCTTCTGGTGTAAAAAATAAAACGGTCTCTTCTTCGCTGATTGCATTATCATTGATCCATGTTTCTTCCTTATTATCTAAGTTTTCTATATTTGTTTTATTTTGCCAAAGAAAGCAGAAAATGATTATGCCTAAGAGGCAGACACTGATGATGTATCACTTATTATACTTCATAATACAATAATAAAATAAAAAAATTCGTAGAAATATACTATTTATTTTATGAAATAGTTCAATCGATTTTATGTTTTTACGTAGAAGCGTGTATAACAACGCTATAAATTATGGTTCATGTATTGACATCAGATAGCAAATAGATATACTAACGACATATTTATTCTACTATACTCTAGCACAATGCTATCAACTTTCCTAACATCAGCCGTTATCGCTTTATCACCTACCGAAGAGGCAAGCCCCGACCTAATAAAACGTTCAACGAGGACACCAGACATTTACACCACGATATCCATCGACTCCGTTTTAAAGAAAAAATCACTCCTAACAAAATATACTCAACGATTCGAAATAGCCCAAGAAATCAGAATCGAACAGATCCAGGAAGAAATTACCAACCTCTGCGATACCATCGAAGACCTCCTAATTGCTACAGACGCAGGAGAAATAGAGTATTTGACGAAGGAAGAATATGGATGGCTAGCAACTACCGACCTTGAATTAATTGATCTCCTCTTTACTAATGAAGAAATCTGGGAAACTGAGAAAGGACTCCAAGAAATAGAGTTTAAAGTCGCAAAAATAAAGAGTATTCTTTCAGCACTTACTCCAGCACCAGAATAGAGCGAGAAAAGTCAAAGAAAATTTGCATTATTTTCAATTGTAGATATACTTATAAAGTATATTTACTTTTTAAATTGAAAAAATAATGAAAAAAATTTCTCTAATTATCACTCAAATTCTCCTCTTTGGAGGTATCTTTTCTCTAGTAGGATGTGGTGCACCTACTCCCATAGAATCCACAGAAACCCTGCCTCAAACAGAACTCACAGAAGAGACACAAACCACAGAACACGCTGCAGAAAGCACTCTACCTTCCACCTTTGAAGAAGCAAAAGCTTTGATCAGCAATCCTTTCGCTCCTTTTCTGAAGGTAGTCAGTACCACAGGAAGCTCACAAAGTGCTATAGAAACCAATATTCTCTACAAATCAGATAATGGAAAAATCTCCATTGCAAACACCATTGCTACCCAACAAGATATCACAGAAAAAAAATTCTGAGCAAACATCAGTGTAGACTTTTCCCTGGCACATACCTTAAGTGAAAAAGTGATGAGTCTTTCAACAAAAGCAAACTTACTCCTAACAGAAAAAACTCTTTTCGCAAAATTGAGAAAATTTGAGATAACAGGACTAGAAGAAATAGTAGGAGCAGAAACGAATGAAACAATAACTGACCTGATCGATCAATGGATCAAACTTCCTCTGGATGAAATAACATCAGGAGCTCAAGAGGAAATTCATAAAAATTTTTCCCTAGATACTCAACAAGGAAGCTCAATAAAAGAGGAAATGCAAAAAAGATTCGATAAAACCAAAGAAATTTTACAAGAATATCCAAATCTCTTCATTATTTCAGAACTCACCCCCTACAACGGAACTTTTGAACAATTTAAGGGAAAATCAGCCTTTCAGATCAATATTGATAAAGAGGTACTCAAGCAACTTTTGGAGGATTTAGATAAACAAAAAACTGAATTAACCGAAAGTTTTCTCCCAACACAAGAGCAAAACTTCCCAGAAGACACAAATCTAACACCCTATGAAATACCAGAAAATAAGTTTGACCTTCCACCTTTTCTAGCTCATATAGTCATCATTGACCATAAAAATGTAGCTATCACTTTTGAGGCGGAATCTACGAACGACTACAGTGAAACCACCACAAGAATCTCTGGACGATACGGGGCAGATGGACTTTTTTTCCAAGTCAACAATTCTGAATCTACAGGACATCTCATAAATTTACAAATAATCAAAGACAAAGCTGAGACAAGCAAAGAACGTTTTACCATTTCTTTAGCAGTACAAGGACTGGGAAATTTTGCTGGGAATAGTGCCATCACAAGCAGTGAAAACTGATCGGCTCTCTCCTACGAGCTCACCTTCACCCCCTCAGAAGACTCCATTTTAATGCTCTTCTTATCTAGTGAAAAAAATCTTTCACTGACCTTTAAGGGAGAGATTTCCCATAAACAAATCGGATCTATTAACCTCACAGAACCAACCGACTACAAAGATTTCAATAAAGTGATAGAAAAATTTGAGCAATCAGCAAAGTCCAACCCAACACAGGGGAGGGCAAGAGATATTGCAAGACAGAATCACATTACCCAACTTTTATCAGCAATTGTTGCTTATCAATCAATGAATGGGAAACGACCAGGACTAGATACAAAAAGACCCCAAAGCACTTCAGTGTTAAATGAATATTTAATAGACCAAGGAATTCTCTCAAAACTCCCTACAGACCCCGATAAAAATAGCATCGTTTTCTGACTAGGACTCGGAGGACAAAATGAAAAAAGTTTGCCTGGAGAATTTCTCTATGCCATTATGGATAAAAATAGCATACAAAAAATAGGAGTCATACTGATGGCAAAGACGGAAACTCCAGAATACTCCAACCGAGTAATTGGGGATGAAAACGGAGCGGGACGAATCAGTCCGCTACAAGATCTCCAAGAAATCAAACTATGTACTACCATAGAACTTACCAATAGCCGATCAAACGATGGACTAGGAAATTGTACTTATTCCGACCCAGAACAACTCAGATATATCTATATCTACTAATTAATACCCCTTTACCTATAAAATTCCTCTATCACCTCCTCCAAAGGGAGATGCTCTATAGTAATATCTTCGATCTGCTTGGTATCCAAAAGATGCTTGATAGTTTTTTGGATCATCACAGGAGTGTTTTCTATTTCAATATCCTGCCAGTCCAGAGAATCTACTTCTTTATAACGAATAAATTTTTTATTCGCGTATTCTTTCATCAGATCCTCCAACTGCCCATCATACAGAATTGATCAACGATTGATCACAATAGCCCTATCACAAAGATTTTCAATATCATTCAAATCATGAGACGTCAGGAAAATTGTAATATTTTCCTCTTTGTGGATTTTATTTAAAATTTCATACAACACTTTTTTCGCGATAATATCCAAACCCACCGTCGGTTCATCCAAAAAGATTGCTTTCGGAGCATGAAGCAAAGAAGCGATAATTTCCCCTTTCATTCTCTGTCCTAGACTCAGTTTTCTCACAGGCTGATAGAGAAATTCTTCTACTCAGAATTTTTTCACAAATCCATTCAGCCTCTCCTGAAAAACATCTTTCGGAATATCATAAATAATCCTGAAAAAATTAAAACTATCAATCAAAGGCAAGTGATATAGCAACTGACTCCTCTGTCCAAAAACAGAAGAAGTCTGCTTGGCAATAGCTTTTCTCTCCTTCTTAGGATTCTGGCCAAAAACCGCAATCTCTCCTTCATCATAATGCAAAATTCCCAAAATAGATTTGATCATCGTAGATTTCCCTGCTCCATTTGGACCAATAAATGCCACTTTCTCTCACTGATTCACATGAAAAGAAATAGAAGTTAATGCAGAAAATTTCTCAAACTTCGGATGGAAAAAATTTCTGAAAGCAGAATCAGATTTCTTTCTAATATTGAAAGCTTTACTAACCTTATCAACGGTGAGCATGAGAAAAAAAAAGAATAAAATACCCTCATACTATGGATTTGTACCTAAGAAAATCAAGGAATTTTTCAAATCAAAAAAAAGCATACTCAAGGAATCCCTCAAATATGCTCTGCAAAAAAAAGATTGGGTTTATACTAAGTTTCAATAACAAGGATAACCGCATCCAGAACAACCAGAATAAGTAGATAGAGTACTATAAGTATTGGTATAACTATTATCATAATAATAAGTACCTCCTCCATAGCTATAATAATTTGATGCCTTTACGGTATAGCTCACACTTCCAGTACTAGATACACAACCCTTTTGTTTATTCACCCATTCTGTTATTGTAACGGGTTGATTAAACAAAGATGGATCAAATACTCGATCAAGACAGGTGGTGCCATTATCTACACTTACGAGAACAGCAACATGATAAGACCATTCGGCACAACAACCAGTAGCAAGAGATGTCGCCGCTAATGGACTACCAAATGAAAAAATTTTTGAACAGTCATATCCATAATTATCTGCCAATATCTTTCGCATATAATGTGCCCGTGCATAACAACCATCAGCTGCATATCTAAATGGAATACATGTCCCTGAAAGGGGACAGCCCAAATTCTTTATATAATTGAATGCCGTATTCATTGCTGATATACTAGGAATTGTCGAAGCCAAACTCGTTGCCCTTGTCTTAGCTTCAGTAATCTCTTGACTTTCATCAATTGGAATTAGATCATTCAATCTTTCTTTAGCTTTCAGATATTCCTCTTCAGTGGGAACTTCCACTTTGATAATAGGGGAAGCTCCCTCATAATTATTATCTCCTATGGTAAACTTAAGAATATTCGGTTTATTTTTATCCGCACTAAGAAGTTTATAATACTCTTTATAATGTTTAATATCTTTAGGAAGATAAAACACACGAGCACTAATACCAATACTAATGATTAGATCATCATTCTCTGTTGTAAGTACTTCATCCCCACCAGGGATTTTGAAAGGTACTGCAACATCCACTATCACTTCTGCATTCTCAGGAACAGGATATTCCACGCCTACATCCTGCGAAGATTCATTCTCTGAAGAATCGCATGCCACAAAAAATATGGTAGCAATCCCTACAATACATACAAAACTAAGGAGGAATATCCCCCATCTTTTCTTATTTCTTCTCATAATTTTTAATGTTAAAGATCTCTTTTTTGCAGGCATCAATATAATAAATCATAGAGTAAAATCAAGACATTTTAAAGGAAACTCACAAAAAAAAGATTAAATCACAAAATCATCAATCAATGCCACTTCATCCCCTGCTATCATTCCAATAATCTTTTCGTGAGAACTCCCCTTTTCCGTGATATACATCGCTCAAAGCCCTTTTCCCTTCTTCTTTTTCATCGTAAAAATTTCGTCTGCCTCATAAATATTAATCCCCGCAGACACAAAAACAAAATCCAAATGAGATGTAGAAATCGGCAAATGCTCAATGCGGATTTTTCCCAAATCAATGAAATTTTCATCTAATAACTGCTGAGAAAGCCACTGAAACATCCCACTTTCATTCACCACTCCGAGAAACGTTTTACCATCATACACAGGGAGGAGGTGATAATGCCCCTCTCTCATGAGTTTGAGCAAAGCAGAAAAAGAATCAGAAAGCTGAACTCCAGGGACTTCCTTACGAAAAAGATCGATACACAGCGGTGGCTCTACGATTTTATCGACAAAATCAGCAAGCTTATCGATCGCCCTTTGGGTCGGAATAGCATATAAATATTCATGTACTTTCAAGCCATGAGAGATGTGATTTCTCAATTCCCCAAAGTATTTCAGATCATTTTGGAATAATTTTACAAACCACGAAATCGAGTATTGTCCTTGGACAATCGATTTTATTTTATCATTATACGGCAAAAAACTTTCTGTTTTTAGGACTTTATCAAAATGCTTATCAATTTCATTAAAAAGTGAAAGATAGGTCATAACACGATTTTGCTCTAACTGGCGTTCAGAAGAAAGATTTTCAACTTCATTGGACATAAGGAAGCAAGAAAAAATAAAACTACATTCCCCTCAAGTATAACCAAAAACAGAAAAAAAGCAAAAATCGCCACTCTTTCGACTTGACTTTTAAGGAAGATTTCCCTATACTGAGATTTCAACAAATAAAAAAAATTTTTATGTTCAAAAAAATCTATGATCTTCCTCTGACAAAGGAGGAAGCAGAAAAAATCGCCCAAGAAATGGGCGGGACTGCGAAAGTAGTCCAAAAAGGGGGAATGTTCGTCATCGTGGAAGACAACGGGAATGCCCGTTATCGCAACCCTCAAACGAGGAAACTCACGATGGGGAATATCAATCAGATCCCCAACTAACATTACTAGGAGCAACAAATTGTTGCTCCTTTTTCAAAAAAAGCATAGTAATTGACATATATCATAAAGTAGATACATGGCACATTTTAAAAGATACTCTACGTAGGAATTGGGAAATAAAAATTAAAATTCTCTTGCATTTAGCAGACGAATCCCTATACAAAAATCAGCTTTATTTTTTATATATCAATTCCATGGCAAAAAGAACTCAAAAAAACAGAACTATCGAAGTAATTTTGCTCCAAAACGATAAATACCTCGGAGAAAAATACGAAATCGTAAGAGTGAAACCTATCTTCGCCAGAAACGTCCTCTTACCAAAAGGGATCGCTGTCTTCGCAGACGCAGCAGCAAAAAATAATTACAAACAGAAAATGGATGCTGCTACTAGTGCAAGAAGCAAAAAAGCAAGCAATCTCGAAGAACTTTTCACAAAGATTTCTGCCGATGAAGGTATCGAAATCACGAGAAAAGCGAATAAAGACAACACCTTATATGCAAAAGTAGACGAGCATGATCTCGCTGAGAAAATCAAAGAGGTTTACGGAATCGAGGTGGACGCCCATTTATTCAAGCTCAAGAAAAAACTGACTGAAGTAGGAAATTATAGTATCATCTTCGCTTACAATGATCTCAAAAGAGAAATCACCGTAAAAATTAAAGGAGAACTCTCTGGGAAAGATGCTAAAGATGCAGCAGAAGCAGCAAAGGCTGAAACAGCTACAGCGGAAGAAGTACAAAAGACTAAAGAAGAATTGAAAGCTGAAAGAGATACTAAAAGAGCTACTGAAAAAGCAGAGAAAATCGCAAAATTGAAAGCAAAGTATAAATAATTCCATATCTAAAAAGGAGTGTGATACAGCACTCCTTTTATATTTTCCTGAGATTCAGCGAACCACTGAGTTAATCAGGAAATCTTTTTCATACGTGATGACCCAATAGCCCGTTAGGGAATTATGAGCCCCCGCACGAGGTCTAGCAGTTGTAGCGGTAACAACAAGTTTTGGATTATCTTTCTTAAATTTCGCAAGCGTAATTCCAAACATGTCACCTTCCTGATCAGATTGACCACAAAGAAACAAATATACACCGCTTCCTTGGTCAATAATTTGCATAGCCTCCCCTTCCCATGGTTCAACCTTCATTTTGATCTCAATTCCGTCTTCTACGACGGTCTTTGTTACTGAAGTGGTACATCCAACACACAGACTCACTATCAAGGCCCATAAAAACATTTTCTTCATATTTTTTTATTTTTAGTTTATATATTGACAGTATAATTATTTCAATATATATATATCAAGAGATTTTTACACTTTTTTTTTACACCTTTTTCGCTTGTAATCTCAAACTATTTCCCACTACCGTCAAATCACTGAATGCCATTGCTGTTCCCTCAAAAGCAGGATTGAGCATTCGTCAGAAGAACGGGAAGAATGCCCCCGCTGCCAGAGGAATACCGATAAGATTATACCCAAACGCCCAAAGTAAATTCTGATTGATAGCCGATTGGGTCAGATTGCTAATCTCTATCGCTTTCAGTACCTTGGAGATATCTCCGTGCAAAAGAGTAATATCAGAACTTTCTATCGCAACATCTGTCCCCGTACTCATCGCAATACCAATATCGGCAGTAGCCAAAGCAGGTGCGTCATTTATTCCATCCCCGAGCATTGCTACCAACTCCTCACTACCCCCCTTATGAAGGGGATTAGATCTCGCAAAGCGGATGGATAAAGGGGGGTTCGCTTGATTTTTCAATTTCTCAATTATTTCAGCTTTTTCTTCTGGTTTGACCTGAGCAAACACTTGGTCAATCCCAACTTGGGCAGCAATCGTATTCGCAGTATTTTGATGGTCACCCGTAATCATCACAGGTGTGATTCCTAGTTTTTTGAGTTGAGCAATAGTTTCAATAGCGGAAGCTTTCACGGTATCGGCAACCGCATAGAGAGCAAGCACCTCATTTTTGGTGAAGAGAATAAGAGGGGTCTTCCCTTGATTTGCTCGCTGATCATATAAAGTTGTATCAAAAGAAAGAGAAAAATCTGAAATAAAATCCAAGTTCCCTACAAAATACTCCGTTCCGTTGATAATTCACGAAATCCCTTTTCCAGCGTGGTTAGTCGCCTGTTCCACGGAAAGAGGTACAATGTCGTGAGCTTCAGCATATTGAACGATAGCATGAGCAATAGGATGCGTGGAAGTAGCTTCCAGAGAAGCGAGAAGTTGAAGTGGAGGGATTTTTTTCATTTGTGGGTTATAAAAGGTTAAAAGTAATTTTATACCTGGGGGGTAGGTACAGTATAGTCAGATTTTTTTTAATTGCAAGAGATTTTTAGTTAACTTGTAATTGACCCTATTTTGACCCTATCAGATACAACTTACTTCTTATACCGCTACTTCTCCCACCTTCCTCAATACTCGTCTTACCAGCTTATACGGTACAACAATTTCTCCTACCTTGAAAATAAAAAAAAACAACGAGAAGCGGGAAAAGCTGATTTGGACGAATTGAAAGAATTAGAAGACTTAGAACAGCACTTGAAATGAAAGTCTAGTTAATATCGGCACAAACTCTACCTTGTAGAACCACTTCTACACATTTTTCATCTCCCTCTTGTAAATCTTGACTTTTTGAATATACTATGTGTGTTAAAATAAAAAACAAAAAATTAAATAATAAAAAATAAGGAGGAAATTGAAATGGAAACAAAAAAAGATTTAAAACAATATCTCATAGAAGAGGTAAAAAACGAAAAATGGTCGAAATTTTATGACCAATACAAAGAAAAAGAGGAGAAATATCGTGAAAAATCAAATCGCGTATATGGTTTGACTGTAAAGATTCTGTTTATTGCTTGGGGCTGTGTCGCTATTTTAGGTGGAGCAGTGGTTATATCTTACGGTATGGATAAGATCATAGCTATGTTTGGAGTTCAAATTGGGATAGCACTTCTATTCTTGCTACTTCTTGGTCTGGCTGGTCATTTACAATCGTTAGCAGATTGGTCAGCAAAGAAAAAACTTGAAAAATATCAGAATGATGGATGGTTAGATATTTTTAAGGGAAACTATCAGCCAACGGACGAGGAAATTAAAACGGTATTGCAAGTTAAAATTAAAATGAAGTCCAAACAGATAGAAAACTCTAAAAGAAATCTTGCAGAAGAAACCAGTGAAAAAGAAGAGTTGGAAGTATTTTATAGAACGAACTATCTCTAAATTGATTTTTAAATCGTCATTGCATATCTTTGACGATTTTTTTAATTCAGATTTTTCCCTTCATTTTCCCCTCAAAAAATTGCAAAATTTCCCCATTCTGAGTATACTTCAACTCCAAACAATTACTCATATCTCTCAATATTCAACAGATAATTATCTACGAAAATCTGACTGAGTAAACTCACATCATTCAGCTCATACACCGCTAAAATAGCAGTGATAAACGTCTTTCTCTCTACTGCAAGAAAAGAAATTAACGGTAAATTATATTTCAATAATACCAAATTTGCGATCATTCTGGAAACTCTTTTATTCCCGTCCATAAAGAGTTGGAAGTAAGAGAGAAACACGAGACAGAAAAGAGATTGTTCAAAAGGATCATGAATTGCATTCAGCTTTTTAAGAAATTGATCAAATTCCTCCCTCAACTGATGCTGATTATCCAGAGGAGTGTAAGTAGATGCTCCAATTTCTACGATCTTATTTCTAACAACTCCCAACTGCTCTTTTGGTAAAAGCTTCTCTCCAAGCAAAGTATGGATTTCAAAGACCGTCTGGGCAGAAAAAGGCAGTTCCTTTTTATAATATACCATGTATTCAATACATTTTTTGTGGTTCAAAATCATCTGAGTATCATCTTGCGACTTGTCTTTAGCAATTTCATTATATTTGATCAGAACTTCCGTATCTAAATAATCATACGTGTTTCACTCCAAATAACTCGATGAAAAGCTTAGATCAATCAAAATAGTTTCAAGCAGTCTTTTATTATTGATGAAAAAATCTGTATCCACAGAGACACCTTTGATAGCGTGATGAAGAGTTTTTAGTTGATTAGCGGAAAAAAAGCTGGTTTGATTTGGTTGATAGCTTGCAAGAAAGTCAAAATTATAGAATTTCTTGGATCTCTGAAAAAAGGGAGTTTGTAAGTATTCTAGGGGATTTATACGGACAAGATGATATTTTCATTTTCCTATTTCTTGTACCTTACCAGATTTCAAAAGCTCTTGAAAATCCCTATAAACGGTAGTTCTTTCGACTTTTAAACGATCAATAATTTCTCCAACTTTTATTCACTCTTTTTGTTGCAAGAGTTGTAAGATTAGTTCCTGCCTCTGTTTTTTTGTCATTTTTCCACAAGAAAAATAAAATGTTGCACTTATGTATACAGAGTGTTGCAGAAAATGCAACAAAAAATCAGAATGTTGCAATATCGTAAGGAGGAGTAAAGTAATAAAAATGCTGTGATGTAGGCTATTTCTATCAAAATGCAAATAATAGAATGTTGCAGAAAATGGAATATAAATGAAAATTCTTTGCAACATTGTTTCTATTCGGAAATACTATCTTTTTAATTTCCCATCTTTCTACCAGCATAAAACCCATCTTGTAGAACTGCTTCTACACATTTTTCATCTCCCTCTTGCAAAGCTTGACGTTCTGAGTATACTATGTGTAGTAAAATAAAAAACAACAATAAAATAAATATAAATTAAAAAATGGAGGAAATTAAAAATGAAAACAAGAAATGGCTTTTCAAAGCAACAATTAACAAAAATGACTGATAACGAAATTACATCTATAATTGAACAGTCATTAGAAAAAGGTTCTACCTCTTATTACAACTTCATCCATAATTATCATGTGCGAGAATCTTATATTAGAGATTTTATGCAGGGGAAGAGTGTAGAAAGAATTGTAAACGAGGGGATGGAATCTTCTCTTGAGGCATGGTCCCACGAAGGAGAAGGTAATTTAAATCATTCTACTCGTCCAGGTAGTGAATGGTGGGAAAATATGTAGTTCATCTTTATCCACCCTTGCTTATCGGCTTGGGTGGATTTTTTTAATTCAGACTTTTCCCCTCATTTTTCTTTTGCATTTATCGTCAAAAAAGATATGATTCAAACACTTTATATTTACCTTTTACTTATGATCACTACTAATCTCTCTAATTATCAGCAATTTCTCAATGAGATTATGCTGAAAATCCAGACAGCTAGATATGAAATGCTGAAGTCAGTCAGCAAACAGACAGTCTTGCTCTATCGAGAATTAGGAAAATCTGTGAGTGAGAAAGTAGAAAATGCGGATTGGTGAAATTCGGTGGTAGAGCAACTTTCCAAAGATTTGCAGTCAGAATTTCCGTGAATTCGTGGATTTTCTGCTCGTAATATCTGGAGAATGAAGACATTTTATGAGTTTTATTCTCAAAACGAAAAACTGCCACCACTGGTGGCAGAAATTGGATAGGTTCAGAATTATCTGATTTTAGAGAGATGTAAAGACCCCTTGCAAATTGAATTTTATCTAAAACAGACTAAAGAAAAGGGACGATCTAAACTTGATTTGGTAGAAAAGATTGATCAGCATTATTTTGAGAAAAGTCTTTTATCACAGAATAATTTTGATACTACGGTTTCTACCGAATTAAAATCACAAGTGGCATGGGAATTCTTAGATGATTACAATGTGGAACTTATCAATCCTGATCAACCAATTTCAGAGAAAGAGCTAGAAAATGCAATTATTATGAATTTGGTAAAATTTTTACAAGATATGGGAGGAAATTTCTCCTTTATCGGCAGACAATATAAGCTTACTTTAGACGAAAAAGAGTATTTCATCGATCTATTATTCTTTAATATGAAGCTAAATTGTTATGTGGTTTTTGAACTAAAAGCCAGAGAATTTAGCCCAAAAGATGTGGGACAAGTTCAAATGTATATGCAGTTGATCAATAAACAGGTGAAAGCTGACCAACATAATCCCACGATTGGAGTGATTATTTGCAGAGGAAAGAATAGAACAGAAGTAGAATATATGTTATAACAAGCAAAAGATCCTCTTTGAGTTGCGACATATAATAATTATCAAGAATTACCAGAGGAATATGCAAAATTTTTGCCAAGTGAAGAGGAAATTATGAAAAGATTGTCTGAATAAATTGGGGTGAACAAGTTTTGAAAATAGCTAATCTTTTCCAACTCCCCACTTCCTATCAGCACAAACCCTACCTTGTAGAACCATTTCTACACATTTTTCATCTCACTCTTGCAAATCTTGATGTTCTGAGTATACTATGTGTGCTAAAATAAAAATAACAAAAAAAATAAATAATAATAAAAATTCAGGAGAAAATTAAAATGGAAAAACAAATTATTAAAATGACAGAAGTTAGAGAATTACTTTCTGACAAATATGAATTAACTCTTGTTACTCATACTGATTATACGGATGAAGATGCTAGTAGGTCAGGATATCGGATGCATTATCTGAATAAAGTAATCAAAATACTTGCCGATAATAAATGTGGGGCTGTCCCAACTTATTGGCTGGATGTAGCAGATCGCTTATTAAATTGTTATATTCGCTTCCAATACAAGGATATATGTGTTAACTTCGCGTCTTTTGTTCGTTGGGATTCGAATATCAAAAATCTGTATCAATCAAATATCACCCTACCAAAAAACGTATCTATTCCTAGAATGCATACCTTGAGGAATATATATATGGATAGGGTTTATGGATCTGATGATAACAATTCATCTTATCGTTGTCACAATCCGCTTGTTGTCTGGAAAGGTGAATCTATGGATGATTTTGATTGGTGGAGTGAAAGTATGTACGAAACTAGAGAAACCATTACTAGATGGGAAAATGAACTATTTAAAGAAGATAAAGACTACACCAGGTACGGTAGGTGCCCATTTGATAACTGGGAAGAGGTTATAAAAATAGCAAATGAATGGGTAAGAATCTAATCTCTAACGAAAAAAGTCCGTGATTGAATTACTTTCGCGGATTTTTCTAATTCAGACTTTCTCCCTAATTTTTCTTTTGCATTTATCGTCAAAAAAGATATGATTCTGATAAATTTATCTATCATCTAATCTATAATGCCACAAGAAAAGCAACAAATCATCCTCTATACTCTTGATGGCGAGGTTTCGCTGGATGTTTTAGTATTGGATGAGGAAGCCTGGGTAAACCAGGAACAAATTGCAATGCTTTTTAATAAGTCTAGACAACTTATTTCTTGGCATATTCAAAACATACTGAAAGAATGAGAACTAGACGAGGTAGTGGTTTGCAAAGATTTTTGGCATACCACTCAACACGGGGCTTTACCTGATAAAACCCAGCAAAAAAAAGTGAAATATTACAACTTGGATATGGTATTGGCGATTGGATATAGAGTAAAATCCAAACAGGGTATTTTATTTCGTAATTGGGCTAGTCAAAGGCTGAAAGAATACATTGAGCAGGGATTTACACTAAATGAAGAAAGATTGAAGTCATGAAAAGATACTCAATATTTTGATAAACTACAAGAAAAATTAAGAGAAATCAGACTTTCTGAGAGGATTTTTTACCAAAAAGTGAAAGATATTTACACCACGAGTATTGATTATGATCCCGATGATGAAAAGACCATCCGCTTTTTCCAATTTGTGCAAAATAAATTACTTTGGGCGGTAAGTGAAAAGACAGCTGCAGAATTGGTCTATTATAGGGCTAATTGAGAATTGCCTTTTCTATGAATGGACTCATCTGACAAGAAAACTGAAAAGGAGATAAAGAAAAGAGACGTTTGCATTGCAAAAAATTATCTAAATGAGGAAGAAATCAGAATGTTAGGACTTTTAGTGGAACAATATCTGGCTTTCGCTGAAAGTATGGCACAAGCTCAAATTCCTATGAGAATGGTAGATTGGATTGAGAGATTAGATAGTATCTTGCAAATGAATAGAAAGGATATCCTGACCGATGCTGGGAAAATTACCCATGAATTAGCTATGGAGAAGGCTTGAATTGAGTATGATAAGTTTAAAGAAAAACAAAAAACTGTGGAGAGGAAAGCGAACTTTGACGAATTAGAACGTGATTTGAAATCGTTTTGAAAATAACTAATCTTTTTCAAATCCCCACTTCCCATCAGCACAAAACCAACATTATAGAATCATTTCTACACATTTCTCATTTTATAAATTGATTACAAGAAGAAATTAATAGAAAAAACTTAAGTGTTGCATTTTGAATTGTATTTGGTCAAAATATATTACAATAGAG
This sequence comes from Candidatus Peribacteria bacterium, assembly GCA_031261265.1. Next base: position 11,431 of record JAISKI010000064.1, on the reverse strand, counting down.
AATTATATTTTCATACTCTGGTGGATTTATCCACTCCAAAGACCTGCAATTACTAAGCATATTATCCATATTTTTGAAGAAGGAGAACTAGACGAACAAGTGGTATGTTCCATTTTGGAACATATGGGAAATAATAGTCAACAACAGTATAAAACCAAATTTTATAACCTCCTTAAAACTCATACATATCCGTCAACGTTGGCTTACCCTCTGTGATTGTACCTGTCTTATCAAATGCGATGTATTTCACTTTTCTGAGCTTAATCAGTCAGTCAGCATTTTTTGCTAATATTCCATTTTTGGCAGCATGTCCCATTCCCGTAATGATTGCCATTGGCGTGGCAAGTCCTAATCCGCACGGACAGGCGATGACTAACACTCAAACGAACGCCTGAATGGCATATCTGATGACGGTTTGTGTATCGAGAAAACGAGGTCCCACGAGAAGCCAGAGAACCGTAGAAACCACCGCAACTCCCAGCACAATAGGAATAAAAACTTTCATAATACTGTCTACTTTATGCTGGATTTGGGGCTTGGAATTTTGGGCTTTCTCCACCACAGCGATGATTTTTGAAAGATATGTCTCCTCCCCCGTAGCAATCGTTTCAATCGTCAGAGGCGAATCGAGAAGCAACGTGGAACCGATAACGGTTTCTCCCTCCGTCTTGGAAATCGGTAAACTTTCTCCTGTAATCATCGATTCATCAATATGAGCTGTTCCTGAGCTAATAATCCCGTCGAGAGGGATTTTTTCTCCAGGTTTCACGAGGAGGAGGTCGCCTTTCTGTACTTCTTCAATAGGGATTTCTTCACCATTCAGCTTTCTAGCTTTTTTTACCTGTAGGTTTAACAATGCCTTGATAGCTTGTCCTGTGCGGGACATCGTGCGTTGTTCCATATATTTTCCGATGGAGATGAAACCGATGACGATAATGACCGCTTCGTAGAAAACCCTTGCGGGGTCAATGTAAGCAGAAATATTCTGTTGAAATGTCGCCAGCCAAGCTCCAATAGGAGAAGAAAGAGAGAAAAGCTGAACAATATCCAGTGCTAATCCTGCTGAAAACAGCGTCACAAAGATACTGAAGAAATAGGCAAAAGACGTCCCAATTCCCACCAACGTGTCCATTGTTGCCTTTCCATATCTGATATAGGTTCGGATAGCCCTGAGATACTTTCTCCCAACCGTGAAGATAATAAAGGTAGAAAACAGAGGGAGCAAAATTCTGGTCGCAATATAATGAAAGAGCTCGGGCATTTCCGTAATTCCTAACACTCCATACTCTGCTCCCATCATTCGGGACATCAGAAAGAGGGCAAGAACAATCGCAGGGATTGAAATCCACATGTCTCTTTTGGCTTCGGCATATAAACCCCCTTCCGCTTCGCTCCCTCCCCCTTCTCAGGGGGTTCAATGGTGCATTCAGGAAGAAGGAAGTAAAAAGCTGTACCCAAACATTTGAATCTTTTTATTCAAGTCCTCTACGGGCAATTCTTGGTCAGAGAAGGTCAAAGTAGCGGTATGGTTCACGAGATTGACTTCGCAAGACGTGATACCTTGGGTTTCGTTGAGTTCGCCTTGAATGAGTGTCGCACAGGAGGCACAGTGCATTCCGCTGACAGAATAGGTTTTTTGCATTTTAGTAATAATAGGTGATAAAAGGTATTTCTTAACTTTTTTATAATCCTTTTGATGTTGTTTGAATTTAGACTTGACTTTATAGCATCATTTCTATATAGTCCTAACTAAGCTAATCTTTTGGCTACGACATCGTCCCGCCGGCATGTGTATAAGATGTTTTTTAACCAGGTGGATGTAATTGGAATACCACTCAATGAGCGTTAATATTCGCAAGCGAAAGATTATCAGATACAGTGTGACACGTAGTTCTCTGAAACGTAGCTGTATTGGAAGGGAGGGATATTTTTATCCTTCTCTTTTCCGTTTTAAGAGATTTTCAGTTTTCCACCAAGTTTCATACCTGGGGGGTAGGTATAGTATAGTCAGATTTTTTTTAATTGCAAGAGATTTTTTAATTTTCCACCCTAGAACAATTTTCTCGCATATTTTTTGACTTTTCCCACCAAAATCCGTATACTTATATCAGCATTTATTCTCTATTTTTTCTCTGATGCAAACCAAAACACAAATAACAAAACTTCTGCTACTCACAGTCAGCTTGATTAGCTCGTTTTCAGCACTTAGCACATTCGCTCAGTCCGTACCAGACGAATATTATCCCAATTATAGAATCCAAACAGGATGGGAGAAAATCCAAGAAATCTTCGTACAAATCGATGCGGCAAAAAGAATGGGGACTACGGACAGTCTAAGTAGTGATCTTTTCACAGAATTGCACAGCAATTTTGGAAGCGTCTTCGCTGCCTTCCCCCAGGAATATAATTTCAAAGTAGTCTACCAACAATGTTTAGATAGTGCCAGTATTTTAGCAGTGAATAATACTACGGACAATTTTCAAACATTTATGAATAACTGTTATACACCATTAAATAAGACGATAGGTACCATCAACGCCCAATACACCATACAAGTTTCTGCTTCCAAAAATCCAGGAAATGGAGCAGCTCCACTAACGGTCACCTTTAGTGCAAAAGGAAGTAAAGATCCCAGCAATGAAACCATCCCAAGCAGAAACTTTTTCCGATACTACAGAGACATAAAAGGTATTGACAGACCCATCGGGGTTGGAGAAGTTATTAATTATACTTTCGAAGAATCAGGAAACTATGTGGTACATCTTACCGTCAGGAGTTCGAATAATTCCAAAGGGATCCTCGATGGAGAAATGAATCTCAATGTAGAGGTTTCCCCTAAAGCTGCAAATATTGTCGTCTATGCCAACACCAAAAAACTCGATAAAACTATTCCTACAAAAATCTGAACTCAAGAAGCCATCAAGGGAGTAATTTTCGATGGATCAGCTACCCTACCCACTGGCGGAAGAAAAATTCAGAGTCATTCACGAACCATTACCAGCAGAGATGGATTCAAACGAAGCAGAGAATATGATGGAGTACCAAGGTACATTAATGTCCCTCTCAATGGAAACGGAGAATACCTCGTAAAACTCTCAACTACCGACAACGAAAGAAATACCGTATCTGAAACTTTCAGTATTACCGTATCCGATCCTGTGGCCATCATTAAACAAACTCCAGACGAAGGGAATACTTCCACCACTTTCAGCTTCGATTCTAGTACTTCTTACTCTTTGACCTCCCGCCTCAAACTCTATACACGAGAAATTTTTAATAGCAATGGAGACAAAACTGATACGATCCAAGGGAAAAGTATAAAAAAGCAGTTTATCAAACCAGGAAACTATATGGTAAAACTGACGCTGGAAGACGAACTCGGACAAACCAATGTCGATACCAGAGAAGTTTATGTAGAATCTAGCACGCCCGTGCCACAATTTAGCATCACCCCAACTAATAAACGAGCTCAAGCATCAGAATTTCATCTTGATGCCACTGCCTCTTCAGATTTGGACGTGACCAATCAAAATGATAGTTTGGAATATAAACGAGAATTTTCAAATCCTAATGCCAGCAAAATCATCTCTACAGAAGAGAATAATAAAAAAATTGTCGTACAGTTTGATGAAATAGGAACACACACCATCACCCTGACCGTCACCGATATGTATGGGAAAAGTGCCGTTATCGAAAAACAAGTCAATGTCACTTCAGTGCTCAGACCAGAACTAACCATTTCTCCAAACGCTATCACGCGAGGGAAAAACGTCACTTTCAGTGTAAAAACCAATAAACCTGTGATCAATTATCAGCGAAATTTTGGAGATGGAACCACAAATTCCAATCAATCCAACCAAATGACTCATATGTATACAAAAATCTGAATCTACAATATCACCGTTCAGGTTTTCGATTCAAATGGGAATAGCAATAGCGTAAGCTCAAAGGTCTTCATAGGAGAAACAGGATTTCCAATTGCAGCATTCAGAATCAGGAATGGAGGAGGGTTTTACCTCCAGACTACGGAAACCTGCTCCGTCCAAGAAGAGGGAAAAACCAATACCTACACAGCCTACTCTGTAGACAGATATCAAAGCATCACCATTGATCCTAGCTGGTCAGTAAATTCAAAAGGAATGAGTGCAAATTTAAAATTTTATTTCCAACCTAAATACGAGTCCGTTTATCCACAATCAAGCTTTTCTCATAAATTTAATGAGCTCGGTTGCCAATATATAGACTTAACAGTCGATGATACCGAACTTGGAAAACAAGATTACTCTAGGATTCGATTTAAAGTGCAAAATGCTCTTCCTACCTTAAAAAATATTGCACTTTCTTTCCCTCAATACAGCAATGAAAGCGGAATCGGATTCCAAGAGAATAAAGTACAAAACGTCTTAGATCCAGGAGGACTTTCCAGCGAAAATCTGATCGTAAAAGTGACAGCAGTTGGAGCAACTGATCCCGATAGTCCAAACGGAGAAGTAGCTTACTTCAAACGGTACTATTATCCCAAAGACAATCCTAATCAGATTTTAGAAACCAGAATTACTCCTAGTAATATCCCTTATACTTTTTTCACACTCCCTAGAATCGCAGGAGAATATATGTTTGGAGTGACGATGTATGATAGTGATGATGGCTACCAAAAAAGTGAACAAATCATTGGAAACGGACCAACCGTCTTTTTCCCACAAACTGATAATAATCCCGATATCCCTATCGTCACCCTCAAATTCGACAAACAGACCGTAAATGTAGGAGATACCGTCACCTTTGATGTAATTGCAAAAGTCACTTCAGACAATAGTGATTTCGTCTCTCATAGAACGATCCAATATGACTTCGATGGCGATGGAGAACGAGATCTCATCACTACTAAAGACCGTGCAACCTATACCTATACTCAAGCAAATGAAAGAGGATATAGTCCCAAAGCGGCGGTCATTTACAGAGGGTATAAAGGAATCTCCGAAGTTAAAGGAAATACCCTCGTAGTCCGCAACAGTGTAAAACCCATTCTAACGTTTAATAGTATTAAAAACATCGTGATCTTTAGAGATCTCAGTGTCGGGAATATGATCCAGAGAAGTATCTGCTTCGAGGAAAAGGAATGTACCGCAGGAAATAAATCCTACCAAAAAATTCACATCGCTCCAAACACCTCTAGCACCACTATGATGACCAATACTCCCATCACACAAAATAGAGTATTTCTCCAGAAATATAATGAGTATGGAGCTCATGAGGTAAGTATCGCCCTCAAATCCAGTCAAGGAGAAAACGTCAGTGGAACCTATACCGTCACTACTTCAAATAATGTAAATAATGGAAGAATTACCTCTGGAGTACATTTAATCACCATCCCAGAAACTGCTTTTAGCAATAAAGATCCAGAAATTTATGTAGGAAAAACGATGGACAATAGTGTACTCTTTTACCTCTACCACGAAGGAGCAGGACAATGTTTTATTGATACGGATATTTCTCAGGATAGTGATAAAGATGGAAAACCTGATAATGACGAAGACATCAAATGTAATACTCTGATACTCCGAAAATATCAACCACAATTCGAAACAATCGTAGGAAGAATGTACTTTGAAAATGCTGGCAGACTCGTATTCAAAAACTTTTCTGTGGATTTCGAGGGATTTGACGTAGTGATGGACCAGAATAATCTCCTGATTTATCAAGATATCACAACGCTATTTAATGGAATCGAAGATCGTAATATCGGAAATGCTGATCTCAAAGTCCTCCTCCTCACTCTAAAACAAAATCTCTTGGATAAAAATCAGACCACTAATAATATCGTTCAGCTCAAAGAACACCTAGCAAACTCTGTAATCTATCTCGATGCTGAACAAAACGCACTCTTAGAATCAATTATCTCTCGCTTAGAAAATTCAGATACTATTTCTGCAATGGGATGGAATGCTTACGAACAAGCTAGAGAAGATATTCTGATTTCTCTCCCTGAAAATCTCAGAGTTCAAGTTGCTACCAAATTTTCAAACTTTGAACTCAGTGCAGAAAATCTCGACAATGCTGGTAAAAAAGACCGCCTCAATGAGATTTTAAAATTCATCGCAGACAACGCAGACACTTACAAAATTCCTACTGGAGACCTCAATGGTCTCTATGTCCCACAATTCTGTAAAATCTTTGGATATTACGAAATAGGCAGTGATAAATGTAGTACAGAGAGCAGTGTAGCTACCCCAGATATTCCACCAGAAAACATCAACACTTCCGATGGAAAAGGTGGATTACCCGGTCGATTAAAAGTAATTCTACGAATCATCTGAGGAGGGATCCTTATTATGGGAGGAATTGTCGTATTCTTCGCCATCAGAGCAAAAATCAAAGCACATGCCGAAGCTGATGAAGAAGCCGAAGAGGAAGAATAAACTAAGAAGTGTACTCCCGGTCGGAATCGAACCAACATCTAACCCTTAGGACGGGCCTATTCTATCCATTGAACTACGGGAGCAATAACCTGCTTCGGTATACCATTTTAGTATACTATTTCCGCCTCAAAATGCAATCAGATTTCATGGGAAAAAATAGTATTGCATATATATATCAAATCAATATAATGACAAGTGTAAATAAAAAAGAGAGAAAAATATAATGTAAAATTTAAAAAACAACAAAATGAAAAAAAATGTGTTTATTTGGAATGAAGATTTGCTTTCGGCCTATAAAATAGCCAAAGCATTAACAAAAAAAAGTAGAAACAGAATTGCAACACTGGAAGACTTGATCACAATGCGTGCTCAATATCCAAGGATACCAGAAAGCTGGGAGACCTGGTTTACCTCCGGATCTACCATCTATATTGGAACTTCCGCTAAAGGAGAAAAACTGATAGCTATTGCCCATCATCTTGGTCCTCTCACAACCATTAAAAGGATGGAAACCTACACAAAAAGTGCATGGGAAGAAGGAGGAAGAACAGCAAACGGTTGGAAAGGATCTCGAAAGATTACTCAGGAAGAATTTGATGTCCTTATAGAAGGGGAATACGGGAAAGTAGATGTCTTTCCTCTTGAACAATATAAAAAAGAAATCTTCCAATTGTTTCATAATGATCGCCAGTCCATTGATAATATTCGAGGCAATCCGTTATTGAAGAGTATGCTTGGCAAATCAGGAGAACAATTTATTGAAAAACATCTTGAAATCTCTAAAGAATATGCAAAAAAAGAGAGAAAAGATAAAGGGGCAGGAGAAAAAATCTTAGAATTTAGCTTAGATGACTGCCATGGATGTGATGTTTTGCATACCTTTGATATTGAATGCTTTAAGAAAGTAGAATGGCCAACACAGCCTATCGCTGGTTTTCTTTGCATTGGGAATCCCAGTCACTGGGGGAATCGAGAATTAAGCATTTCTACAGAGATAGACTGGGAATCAGGGGGACGTTCTGCGAAATTTGTAATCCTTACTGAAGAAAATAAAGGGCTTCGGCAGATTGAAGCAGATCCTCTCCTCGATTTCAAGAAGTGCATGGTAGATAATCCAAAAGGAGAAAAAGCAGATTTCTTTTCACTCATAAAACAAAACGGAAAGTACTTCGTAAGAACCCCTAAAGTAGGCGATCGTATGGACACAGGAGAAGCAAAATATCCTGTTCATTCCATTGAGAGAATTGGCGATGAAGCTTCTTTTACAACGACAAATTGCCTTTTCTCTCTAAAGTATGACATCAGTGAAGTGAAAGCAGTTGCTCCCAAAGATGCAAATGCCTATTTAATTACTGGAAAGGTTTTCCCAGGTAATATAGTGAATGTTCCCATTCAGTTTTACCATATTGAGATAGACACTTCGAAACGTATTCTGACTCCAAAAGAACTTTGCCAGGATTTTGCATTGCTGTGCGAGATTAATGATGTGAAATAAAAACAAAAAAAATGCAAACACAAAAATTTTTCTTGCCAAGTTCCTTGGATGAACAGGAGCTTGTAGACAAAATTATCCCCCTCCCCGCAAAGGAAGAGGGACCCGCCGTATCTGCTATAAAAATTAAGGAAGTAGTAGCTATAGTCGGGAAACATACGCTCCCAGGATTCGATGTAGAATTGATATGGGAAAATGGTCTCTATCTAACTACCTCTGATGTAAATTATTACAAAGAGTGGTTGGAAGCGGAAACAGGAGAGAAAATACTTCTCCTCTAAAAATAATCTAAAAAAGCTATTGTCGGAGGGATTTCCCTTGGGTACAATAGCTCTTTTTTTATGTATAAAACACAAAAGCAACCATCCATCACGCAATAAACAAAAAAGCGACTTGACTTTACGTATATATATCAGTATAATATGAAAAAATACAAACAATATAAAAATTAAAAAATGAAACAAATCAAAAACTTCCTGCGTCTCTCCGCGGGAAAGAAAAAAGCAATCTTATCTGTATTCTTGGGGGAGAAAGAATACAAAAAACTGAAACAAGCAGAAGGAGCAGAAAACGATTCCGAAGCTTGGAGTATAAAAGGCGAAGACAAACCTATCGCATGGTTCTCCGAGAACGAATTTATCTTCTTGGAAGAAGCAATGAGGGAAGGTGTGTTCCAATTTGCTTCTAGATACAGAGGATTTCCTTCTCTATCCAACGATAAGTTCAAAGGGACAATTCATAAAGAGAAGTTTAATATACTCCTTGAGAATATAAAAAACAATCTTTGGATTAGGGATTTCTTCGTCCTATCTACCGATGAACAACAAAATCTTTTATTCGCTCTCTTGGGCGAACGAGGAAAAGAGGAGAAACCAAAGAAAATGGGAGACTTCCTTTATGGTGGTGATAGCCGTTTAGCTACCTTCCACGAAGACGAAGTATTCTTAAACAAAGAACAAGCTGGCGGACTCTTCTCATGGGAAAAAATTCCAAATCCAGAAGGCACCGTTGGAAGTCCAACTCCGAAATCATTCGGATCTCTCATGAGCCATTCTGAATTTTTGGAATACTCTGCATACTCATTTGAACAACGGTTCTATATGAAAATCAGTATCGAAAACTTCAATAGAATGCTAGAAGCATTCAAAGCATTCAAGTAAAAAATTAAAAAAAATAAAAAAATGGCTATTGAAATTATTAAAAGAGGAAAAATGCATGACAAATTCACTGTATCATGCAAAGAACCAATTTGCGGAGCTAGATTCTCCTATGAGAGAAGCGACATAAAGTCCGCTGGTTGGGATGAACAACAAGTAGATAAATTTGTGAAATGCCCAGAGTGCGGATCAAGAATCACCCATAAAGAGTGTTCAAACGAATACGATTGAGGAGATTGCTTGCGATTCCAAACTATTATCTAAGACAATCAAAAATCCCAAAGTATGTACTTCATAACAATGGGATCGAGATTGTCTTTTTTCTATCCAGCTTTTTAGCTGACTTTCCCTGCATTTTTTCTCGCAGCATCAGTCAGATATTTCTTTCTGATTCTTACATTTTTCGGCGTGATTTCCACCAATTCATCGTGCCCAATATATCCCAACGCATCTTCCAAGCTCAAATGTACAATCGGATTGAGTCTCATTGCTTCGTCATTTCCGCTATTTCTCACATTATTTTGCTGTTTATTGATGGTTAAATTCACCGTCATATCATTGTTTCCTTTCAAGTATTCTCCTACAATCATTCCTTCGTATACCTGCTGAGCGGGGTCTACAAAAATCGGACCTCTTTCCTGCAATTTGAAGATTCCGTAATTCATCGCTTGTCAGGTAGCTGAACTAATCATACTTCAGACTTCTCTTTTTTTGATTTCTCCTTTCCAGTCTTCATAATGGGAAAAGGAAGAATACATAATTCCTTCGCCTTTGGTCATCAGGATAAATTCGCCACGAAAACCGAGAAGTCATCTCGTGGGAATATCGAATTCAATGGTGGTCAGTCCATTCACGGAATTCATATTTTTCATCATTCCTTTTCTGTTGGAAATCGTTTCAATCACGGTTCCAGAAAGCTCGTCATTCACGCTGATTACGAGATTTTCAATCGGTTCAAGTTTCTTCCCGTGAGCATCTTCTTTGAAGATTACCTGAGGTGCTCCGACTTGGAGTTCTCGTCCTTCTCTTCTGATATTTTCAATCAACACTCCCAAATGCAGTTCTCCTCTTCCACTTACGACAAATTTCCCATCACTAAAATCTACTTTCAGTCCCACATTGGTTTCGAGTTCTTTTTCCAGTCTTTCTTGGAGATTTCTGGTCGTCATATATTTTCCTTCTTTTCCTGCGAAAGGGCTATCATTCACGAGGAATTCCATTTTCAAAGTCGGTTCATCGATAGAAATGGTTGGCATCGGTTCAAATTCTCCGACTCCTACGGTTTCTCCTACGAAGATGTCAGGAATTCCAGAAATGGTGATAATATCTCCACATCTCGCTTCGGTTTGTTCAATTCTCTGTACTCCAAGAGTAGTGAAAATTTTTGCCACTTTTCCATTTCTTTTCTTCCCTTCATTATCAATAATACTCACTTGTGAACCAGCTTTCAGAGTTCCTTCATACACGCGTCCAATTCCGAGCCTTCCGAGAAAGTTATCATATCCGAGATTTACCACCTGCATTTTGAAAGGTTGGTCAGATTTATTCGGTGCTTCTGGTACCCATTCCAAAATAGCATTAAAAAGCGGAATCATATCCTTTCTTTCATCGTCCAAGTTTTTCATTGCATATCCTTGTTTGGCACTCGCATACAGAATAGGAAAATCCGCCTGTTCATCCGTTGCTCCGAGCAAGATGAAAAGGTCAAACAGCATATCAATCACTTCATTTGGTCTAGCAGTCGGTTTATCGATTTTATTGATTACGACAATCGGTTTCAATCAGAGTTCTAGTGATTTTTTCAAAACAAATTTCGTCTGAGGCATAGGACCTTCATAAGCATCAACTACAAGCAGAACGCTGTCTACCATTCTCAAAACTCTCTCTACTTCGCTCCCAAAATCAGCATGTCCTGGGGTATCTACGATATTAATCGTATTTCCTTGCCGTTCAATAGCGGTATTTTTGGCATAAATAGTAATTCCTCTTTCTCTTTCTTGGTCATTACTGTCCATAATTAATCCTTCTTCCCCGAGAGATTTCAAGGTTCCAGACTGTTGTAAAAGTTGATCTACGAGGGTAGTTTTCCCGTGGTCTACGTGAGCGATTATCGCGATATTCCTGATACTCATTGTAAAAAAACAAAACTAAATACAGTTTTCCATCAGATTTTTTTGCTAATCTTTTTTCAAAACTATGGTGTAGTATACGAAAATGGATTGCTTTTACTAGAGGAAAAATTATCTGGAAAATTTACATTCGAAATGCACAGGTAATAAATATAAGATTATTACTTTTATTTCGTGATATGTAAAGCAATGCACACACAGTTATCGGAAGAAGAAAGGGAGTTAATAGCAGTA
>JAISKI010000058.1 GCA_031261265.1 Candidatus Peribacteria bacterium | reverse complement strand
TTCTTCGCAGTTCTTGCATTTTTTCTCGTCAATTGTCAGCGAACCGGCAAACCGAGATTATGCCTCATTCCTCTATAACATTTGATTTCTTTCAGCCTTTTAATCGCTGATGCTACTTCTCTTTTGAGATCACTTTCCAAAACATATTTTTTGAGCTCATCAGAAATCTTTTTTTGGTCGTCCTCGTTTAACGTACCTACTTTACTCAGGTAATTAATTTTTACGGTATCCAAAATCTTTCTAGAACGAATCCTTCCAATTCCGTAAATATTTGTTAAAGCAATCCAAATAGATTTATCATCTGGAAGCACGTGTCAAAGCAATCTAAACATTGTTTACAAACAGTACAATAAATAAAAAAACTATCCTTGCCTAGCTTTATGTCTAGGGTTTCTTTTACAACTAACATAGAGTCTGCCTCTTCTTTTGATGATTTGGCAATACATACACCTTTTCTTTAATGAAGATACAACTTTCATCGGTATAAAACAGATAATAAATAAACTTACAGTTCATAGTGTATATGAAAATGAAAATCAATTTCAAGAGGAAATACTAGTATTTTATCATAAAATACAAAAAATGGTTGTGAAAAAGAAAAAGTCAGTAGCAACATCGTCTACTAACTTTCCCCCAAAAATGGAAATTCTTACTTTTTCTTAGCTACAGTTTTTTTAGCAGGAGCTTTCTTTGCAGGAGTTTTTTTAGTCACGGGTTTCTTAGCTACGGCTTTTTTTACAGTTTTTTCAACTTTCTTTACGGTAGCTTTTGCTTTTGCAACTAATTTCTTAGCTCCACTTTCCACTTTCTTCACATCTTTTTTTACAACAGCAGTTGCTTTTTTTACATCTTTTTTTACTGTAGCTTTTGCTTTCGCAACTACTTTCTTTGCAGGAGCTTTTTTTACAGGTTTTTTAGCAGGAGCTTTTTTAGCTACGGGTTTCTTTGCAGGAGCTTTCTTAGCTACAGGTTTTTTGGTAGGCATAAGGGGGCTTGTTAAGCGATAAAAAGGAGTGGAGAAAATATCTACTCACGAGTATGAGTAGTTTTTTTATGCTAAAAAACAAGAGAAAATTCATTATTTTTACTCTTTTTTTTCTTACTCCCTATTTTTCGGCAAAGATCAATCTGATTTTATCGGTATAAGTACTGATTTTTTCTTGAACTGTTCAAAAAATTTGTTCCAACTTTTTTTTTAGCTTTTTATATTTTTTTTCATCTCCGTCTTTCAAAAAATGTATTTCCATGATAAGCGTTCAAATGTTGTTTCGGATTTCATTATCTCGACTCTCTAAGACTTCGTATTCCATTCCTTCAATATCGAGCTTCATTACTGTTTTTATTTGTTTGTTCGGAAAGGGGGATTTGATATTGTTCGGAAAGGGAAATTTGATATTGTTCGGAAAGGGGAATTTAATATTGTTCGGAAAGGGAAATTTGATATTGTTCGGAAAGGGGCGAGCCCTTTCCCTACTGAATTGTTTCATTTGTACTTTCACTTTTTTTCCATTTTTATTCAAAAAGGACTCGTAGTGACTAGACTGCATGGACTTTTCTTCGTTGACGAAAAAGCTGATTTCTTCCTCTTTCGCTCCAATTCCAAAGTTGTGAAAAGTTATCTTAGGATCATCTTTTAACCTTTCTTTTGCTTCTTTATACAAGAATGGGAGCGGTTCAAAGTAATGAATTTCTGCTTCACTTCCTAAACTTCTGCACCATTCAGAAAAATAACCGAGATGTCCGCCGATATCAAAAATGAGGTCTGCTTGAAGTATTGCCGATTTGGCACAAGCATATTCTTCTTTTACAAAGATCTCATAGCGAAGTGCTTCGTTGTAATTAGGCATTACGTTTGTAAATTTTATATTCTACTGCGTTTAAAAACTTCTCAGGGTCAGCGGTGGCTTCTCTGATTACAATTTCTTCCCCCTTTTTATCTACTTCCAAGATTCCTCCTGCGAGTTCTGCGATTTTTCTACTTGGTCGGTTGTCTTTGTCTGCAGGATAGAGAATGTACTCAAAATCCAGATTTTTTTGTACTCGTTCAATTAATGCTAGCATTCCTTCTCTTCCAAATCCCTGTCCATGTACAGATTTCTTTGTCCAAAGTCCTACTTTTAGAGTAGGATTTCCAAGTCCAGAAATATTCAATCCTCCGATGAATTCGGAAGTAGTTTTATTTATGTACACTAAGGCAATTTTTTCCTTACGTTGCATCTTTTGGATAGTTCCTTGCATTCGAGCTTTCGTTTCTGAAATGTCTTTGGCGGGTGAGGGGGTCATGTATTTCGTTATTTCTGCATTTAATTCACGGAAATAATCTTCTGCATATTTCTCCTCTAGGGGGACGAGATACATTCTTTCTGTTTCTAATCCTTGAGTAAAGATGTCCATTTTAGTTGTGATAAAGTGGTAAAAAGTCTGATTTATTTTCTTGATTTATTACTACATTCTTATATTTTGAACCACGGTAATTCACTATATCATTTTTTCTCTGTAAAGGTATAAAGTGTAGGGAATTGCAAGAGAAAATTATTCCTCCAATGCCTCAATAATCTTCCATCCAAACGCTACACTCGCCTGAGGACCATTTGCTGTGATGATATTCCCATCACGAACTACGTCCTGATCGATGAATTTTGCTCAACTTTCTTCTAGTATTGCAATTTCAGTCCCTTTCCCATCATCTCGTCCCGTCACTTCTTTCCCTTCAAAGAGTCTGGTGGGAGCTAACAGGCTGGGGGCGATGCAGATAGCACTGAGAATTCTCGTTTCGCCGTTTGGTGAGAATAGACTTTGTTTTGCTAATTCCAGATAACGTTCATCGTCCAAATATTCTTCATAAGCTCCTCCTCCACCGACAAAGACGATTGCATCGTAGTCTTTGGGAGCTACTTCATCAAATTTTAAACTGTTTTCTATTTCTCTGCCAAATACTCAAAAACATTTTCCTCCTGCTCAAGAGGCAATATCGATCTCATAGCCTTGTTGCTGGAAGAGGGCGTAGGGATTTCCAAATTCGAGGTCTTGGAAGTCCTGATTTGCAACAATCATCAGAATTTTTTTCATGAGTTGGAGATGAGGGGGTAAAAGTTCTTTATTTTTTGCATTTTTTGGGATTCTGACTATAATAGCCTTATGACAGAATTTTATTTCTTTTCAAATCTAATGCAAGAAGAAACCTGAATTATTAAAGATCACGGCTACCTCAAACCAGAAGATATTTCTTGGGATGAATATTTTATGGATATTGTGCGTGTGTTAGGGGAAAAAGCTACCTGTAATAGGGGAAAAAGCTGATGTATTATCGTGAAAGAAGAAAGAATTTTAGCAACCGCTTTCGTCACTGCTCCTCATGGAAATCCTACGTGTGATGAGGTTTGACATCAGATGACGAAATTTATTCATGCAGATGGACATGAGAGTGAACATTGTATGAGAAATGTCTGTGCTGAACACGGTGCTATAGCTAATGCTACGAAAAGTGGTATTTCTCTGGAGGGAGCAACACTCTACTGTACGATGACTCCGTGTACAGTTCGTCACTGTGCTCATGTGATTGTGGCTTGTGGGATTCAGAGAGTGGTTTGTGACAAGAGGTATCATGATGCTGATGAAAGTGAAGAAATTTTCAAGAATGCTGGGGTAGAATTAATTTATCTTCACCAAGAAGTAGAACAGTATTCCATAAAGTAATTTATTTTTTGTTCTAAAACTTCATGCTAAAAATCCTCAAGCATCATGCTAAAAAATTAACAGAAGGTCTGCCAATTCAGATCAGATTTATTTCTTTTTCTCTTTTCCTTTTTATGATTGGATGGGGATTAGGTACTGATACGTTTTTCTCTCTCTATGTACAAGGGATTATTGGTAATCCTTGGGGAATTACGGCAATTGGGACGATTTTGGCTTTGGCAAAGTTAGCTCTCGTGATTCCTATTGGGAATCTGAATGATCGCATGAATATTAAATATTTGCTCCTGATTGGAAAAATTCTGTATGTTTTCTGTGCGGTACTCTTTTTCTTTGCAGGATTAATGATGTCGCGAGAATTACTGATTTTAGCGACCTTACTCAATGGATTTGCTTCGGCGACAACCTTTACTACGTATCGTAGTTATTACGGGAAAACGGCGAATAAACACAATCAAACTCAGATTTTTGGAGCTTATTTTTCCAGTTCAAATGGAGCTCAGATTTTGGGAGCATTGATCAGTGCCTTATTAGTCTCTTATTTGGAGCTTCCTTTTATGTACTTTTTTGTGGCGATTTTTGCGTTGATTTCCCTTTTGCAAGATCAGAAAATTAAGTCAGTGCTTTCTTCACGTCATAATAGAACTTGGTTTCATATGCAGGAAAGAATAGGACAGGAACTGATGATTGAAACCGAAGAAACAGATGAATCTGAGCAAAATTTTCTCTGAGAGCACGGATTTCTCAGACAGTTTACGAAAGAATGTTTTTCCCTTTCTGCTCGAAAAAGAATACGATCGCTTTTGAGGTCCTATGATGCAAAAATGTATGTAGCTCTGGGGAGTATGTTTCTGGTGAATTTACTCAATTATGTAGGGTTTCTGTTTATTCCTATTGTAGCGGTTGCAAATAATTTAACTCTTTCTCAAATCGCGATTGTTTTTGCGGTGATGAAAGCTCCGTACTTGATCAATATTTTTACAGGAAAACTTGGAGATAAATACAATAAAAAGTTGCTTATTTCTGTGATTCTGCTTTTTATGTCGGTATTTTATGTGTTACTGGGAATGCATGATGATTTTGTAGTGATCCTTATTTTGACGTTTGTCATTGCTCTGGGAATCGCTTTGCTCTATCCGTTGACCTCGGCTTTAGTGAGCTCTTATACTGCCCAGAAAGATAAGGGGGTGATGACAGGAGCTCAGGATTTCGTGGGAAAGATGGGGGAAATTGCTGGATCGCTTGGATTTGGGGCTTTGTCGGCGATCGTAGGAATCAAGACGGGATTTATTGTGATCGGGATTATTATTTTTGGATTGGGATTGTATCTGGTGGTGAGAAAGATGATGCAGTATCGTAGTCATCCTGAGAGAGGAGAAGTGGCGTAAGGGATCTTTATTGTTATTGGATAAAAATCAGATAGTTTTTACTGTAGTAGTGTTAGTTTGTAGAGTAGAATATAGTTGTTCATTTGTAGATACTGAATGGTGTCAATCATCTGGAAGCCCTACATAAGGAAGAGATTATACATTACATCTCCGATGATTATCAGCTGACAGAAATAAATGTCTAAAAGCCACAATATAGCCTCTTCTTGAGATAATTTTTCTATGACGAATTTTCAAGCAAAATGCACCAAACACCATTCAAAATAAGATAAGAACTAGATAACTTGATTTAAGTAATAAGTAAACAAGATTAAAGCGGTTCTATATTTGAGTATTTTTCTTGGTTTATTATTTATTTTTCTCTCAACTTCTTTGATATATTCTTTATTATATTGTTGGATTGATAATCCTTTGGGACAGAACCATCTGATAATACCATTATTGTTTTCATTGCTTCATTTTTCTCGTGAGGAATAGGGATGGCAACGGTAAACTAAACAACTCAACTCTTTTGCAATTTCGCTCATTCCTGCAAACTCACTTCCATTATCACTTGTTATACTATGTACAACATAGTGAGATAGTGCTTTGATAATTGCCTGTTTTACTGTTTCTTTCGTCGCTCTCTCTAGTTTTACAATTATTACAAACCTCGTTAATCTTTCCACAATCGTTA
>JAISKI010000065.1 GCA_031261265.1 Candidatus Peribacteria bacterium | reverse complement strand
TCCATGTGTTTGCTTGATAACTACACAATAAGGATTATCACCTTTTTTTGAAGAGAAAAATATTAGTAGATAAAAAAAGAAACAGCCCCATAAGTTTAGGGCTGTTTTATTAATTTACTTTCATAAAAAGTCCACCTAAATTTGACAAATGATATATAATCAGTATAATTTACTATAAGTCAATAATGAGTCACCAGAGAGATATCTACTAACCACTGTTTTATTTTATAATCAATAATCATGAAACCAACTTATCATAAAGATCCCCGTGAATTAGAAAATTTCTACTATCCTGCTCCAGCCTCTGGTCAAGGGAAATGAAGGAAAAATAACGAATTACTCATAACTCTTAATGATGACGGAGAATGGGTGGGAAATGGGTATGTAGACCCAGTAAGTACAAAAACTGATAATGAAAACCAAGAAGATGATTTGATTGCACAGATTGATGCAAGGAACACAGATGAAGATATTTCCACCGATGAAGATGAAAAAACTGAACTTGAACCAGAAGACTATCATGTCCAAAATGGAGAAATGACAGAAAATGTCCGAGCAAATAGAACAAACGTGGAAGGAGTAATGTCCTCTGATGATCCCATGATTGATTATTACTATGAGGATTATTACCATTTTAACTTAGGTGATATTAAGGAAGAAAATCTCACTGAAGAAGGAATGGAGAATCCTACACCAACCAGATTTGATAGAACCAGAAAATATTATAAATGAGGTGAACGTACAAGAAGCACCACACCACGTAGATTTGTGCAGAAGAAAAAAGAGATATTAAAACCTAAATCAAGTAGAGATTGGAGGCATGAAGCAGGAGAAACTGTTTATATGTCATGAAAAGCAAACTATAGATACAAAAATGTTTGATCCAGAGTAGAAAGAAAGGATATTAAAGGGTCTCTCAAAGATATTATAAAACTAAGAAATATAGCTTAAAAATTTATTCTCTTGTATATACAACGATGACTTTTGGAGTGATAGACAACCTCTTTGATGATGAAGTAGTAATTCTTACTGATGCTATGAATGCTATTATTTCTGTAAAATCTAAAACGACAGGGAAAACATATAATTGCACTGCCAAAGAGTATCTGTATTCCAGATTCCCAGAAGTCTATATCAATTACAATGCTCATGATCAGAGAGAGGAACGTTCTCAAACCACGTTGGATATTCTCCTAAGACAGATGAGAAATGTGTATGATTCTGACTGGAATGATGCGAGTGGAAGCGAGAGATTTGGTCAAGCGATGCATGACTTGATGGAGGTAATTTTCAAAAATGAAACCTATCTGATGCATCTCTTTGATGATGTACAGACCTATCTCACCCAAAATAATCCTGATCAATTAAAAAAAGAAAAACTTCCTTCTAATCTTTCTTTATCCTGGGGTGGACTTACCTCTTTACAATCTCCAATCTCTTTTGTTAGAGATCTGTATCCAATTTTAGTACATGAAGTGATTAGAATTTGTAGATTCCCAGAGTTTTATAAATTGGTGAAAGCCTACTGGCTAAAAAAAGAGAGAAAACGCCAAGAAGAATTAGCACAAACTTCCCTCTATAATGCAATACAGTGGAAAGAACTTTATGCTCCCACACCTTCCGATCCCAATAAGACCCGTCCTGAGGAAAGAGAGTATTTTGGAGTGACTGCAGACGGCGAAGTAGTTCCTCCAGAGGCTTCTTTCTCTGACTTTATCCAAAAACCTTACCCTGAACCTTATTTTGATGCAGAGTTTACTACCTCTGAGGTAGCACCACGTAAGCGTAAAAAAAAGGAGGATCCAAGACAAGGTACCCTCCAGTTTCCAGAGGAATAATTTTTCTTTGATTTTTATAGGATAATACGTATACTTTCACCGTTTATCCCATATTATAGCGATGACCTTAGATATCCACAATCTTTCCGTCCAAGTAGGAGAGAAAAAAATTCTGAACCAGATTTCTCTTTCTTTTTCCTTATGAAAAAATTATTGTATTCTCGGGAAAAATGGAAGTGGAAAATCTTCTCTCGCAATGACCTTAATGGGACACCCCAAGTATGAAATCATGGAAGGGGATATTGTGCTGGATGGAGAATCTTTAAAGACTCTTTCCCCTGATGAAAGAGCCAAAAGAGGAATTTTCCTCGCTTTCCAAAATATCCCAGAAATTCCTGGGATTAAACTTTTCGACTTTCTCAAGGGAATGTATGATGTGGCTAAGGAGGAACCTACGACCTTCCTCAGTTTTAAAAAGCTGATCGAACCCATTTTGGAGGAGCTAAAATTAAGTAAGGACTTTCTCTGGAGAGATTTGAATGTGGGATTTAGTGGGGGAGAGAGGAGAAAGTTTGAGATTTTGCAGATGAATCTGCTCAGCCCTCGTTATGTTATTTTGGATGAGATTGATAGTGGATTAGATGTGGATGCATTCAAGGTTGTTGCTGGATTACTGGCTGAGCTGAATTCAGAGGAAAATTCGTTCATTGTGATCACGCATATTTTTTCTATTCTGGATGCTCTTCCTGTGGATGAAGTGGTGGTTCTTCGTGGTGGTGAAGTGGTCCAGCAGGGCGGAAAGGAATTAGTGGAAAAGGTGAAGAAAGAAGGGTTTGAATAAATGTTTTCTCTTCTACAACCCCTTCTTCCGTCCTCCTAAACTTAGCTCGTCGTCCTCCCTCTCCAGCCGATAATATCGGCTGAGTAAACTCTGAAAAACGGCTCGTTCGCTGAATGTAGTTTTTCCCGCAGTACTGCGGGATGCCCATAGGGCGGAGGGGTTGTTAACGAAAAACCATTTTATTTTCTTATTCTCATTATCATGCAAAACCTTACCCCGACCCAAATCCTCATCTACGAGGCATTACTCAAAATCCCCAAAGGAAAAGTGATAACCTATGGAGAGCTTGGCAGACATTTGAATATCCATCCCAGAGCAGTCGGGAGATTATTGAGTAAAAATCCTTACCCAGACAAGTACCCTTGTTTCAAAGTAGTCGCTTTCGACGGAGCTTTGAATGGCTTCGCTTTTGGATTAGAAGAAAAAGTTAAAAGGCTGGAAGCAGACGGAGTTGAGATTATAAATAGTGTAGTGCCTGAAAAATATTTTTATCATTTTGAGTAAAAAAATACTAATTAAAAAAAGCAACCAACTTGAAATTCTGAATTGATTGCTTTAAGATGTTTATGCCGAAATTAACTTATTTCTTTATTTCAGCAATTTTTTCCATGAAGGGTTTGATGCTTTTAACCCAGATGTCCGCAATGGTCAATGCTTCGTTCCAAGAAGTATTCTCAAGCCTTTCACTATAAACCCTTATAAAGGGACTAGCTCCATAAGATTCTGAATATTTGCCTCTCCAATAAGGAAATTTTTTATTTACATCTCTTACAAATTTTTTCATCTTTTTGATGAATGTTTGATACAAGGGATAAAAGGGGCTACTTTCCTGTAAATCAGATGGAATTTTCTCCTGAATTAACAACTCGGCACCAAGGTATCCGTTTGAATACTTTATAAACCAGACAGACATAGAAGCATAGAAAAACTTAGCTTTTCCATACTCTGTTCTCTTATCCCATAGGGGACCCCATTGTTGGTTCTTTTTCACTATTGGCAGATTTGCAGTGTCAATTACCTTTAAGGTATTAGAAGAGAATAATGGGTGTTGTTCTAACTCTGTGAATGTTTTAATTTCTTTTGTTTTCATTTTCTTGCATTTTATTAATTTTGTTTTACTCACTGACCGATAAGTCATTTCCAAAGCCGATCTCTTTAAGATAGTCTTCGATTGACTTACCCTCTTTTTCAGCATGTCTTCTCAATCGTTGATAGAGAGACGTTTTTTTCGTTTTTCGTGACTTCGTATTCAAAAAGGAATATAAACTATGAACATCCTTTACGCGGTATTCCTCTGGATGAGCGAGCCGATTCCATTCTCCAGGCTTCATTGGAGTGTACTCAAAGCCGAGAGATCTAACGTAATCGCCGAATTTCATACCACGTCTATTCGCAACTCTGGCAATTTGCGGATATAAAGTAGTGTTCTTGGATATAGCATTTATATTTCCGCTATTTCCTCTGACAAAAGTAGCAATTCGCTCCTTCCATTTTTGGTCAGTCTTTTCTTTAGTTTCTAATTCCTGTCTTTTCTTGTCTTCCTTCTTTTTTTGGTCTTCTTCCTTCTTTTTTTGATCTTTTTCTCTTTTTTTGATCAAAGCACGTTGTTGTTTGCCTTCTTCTTGGCTTGATAAGGTAATGCCAAAGCAATAAGCATATTCTTCTGTGGTTAGACCTTCACGTTTTGCATTGCGATACAGTCTATCGGCAATTTTTCTGTCGAACTTATAAAGTGTATACCAATCAAAGGTATCACCAAGTAGTCCAACAATAACTTTCGCATCAGCTCCAAAAGTCTGCTGACTTAGCGGTGCTTCTTTAATATAATCCGAATATCCGAGTTCTTCTTTGATAAATCGGTAAATGCTCATATCCGATCGTTTGCTACAAGTTGCAATCCGATCATAGAGTTTCTTCGAGGTTGTAGTAGTTGGGAAGGCCCCACTGTAAAGTTTCCTATGTGCGTCAATATCACCAATCAACGCCAATTTTGTTTTTTCTTTCATACTTTTTTTTATTTGTTAATTATTTTTTTGTTATCTTTATAGACTAGAAGCTTACTTCTTTATCGTCTCATAAGATATTATACATATCGATGCAGAAGTCAATACTAAATTCAAAAAATCTTTTCTGGACTTTGTGAAGCACATTCATACACTGTTTTTAGTCAGAATTTTATCTTTCTAGTGCACTATGTTCAGCTTTCTAAAAAACTTATTCAAACCCAAGGTAGAGCCAATGAATATCATTCATATCAATAAAAAAGCTCTGCTGGATAATTTCGTCTATCTCAAATCCCTCAAACCTCAGGTCAGACTTTTCCCCGTAGTGAAATCCAACGCTTACGGACACGGATTGGATCAGATTTTGCAGGTGTACAAAAAAGTGGAGGTTCCCTATCTCGTGGTAGATAGTTTTCCAGAATATAGCATCATCGCTCGTCATAGCAAACATAATGTCCTGCTCCTCGGTGAAACTTTAACCAAAAATTACAAGGAATTTGACCTGAAAAGGACTGCTTTTGCAGTATATAATGTGGAAACCCTGCACGGTCTAGCGAAGTTGAAAAAAAAGCTGAATATCCACCTCTTTCTCAATACGGGAATGAATAGGGAGGGAATTCAGCCTTCTTCCCTGATGAATATTCTGGAAACCCTGAAAAAATATCCACAAATCACCGTTGAGGGAGTAATGTCGCATTTTCATAGTGCTGACACTCCTTCAGGAGGTTCTATACAAGCACAAATTGACCTCTTCAAACAGATGTACTATACGATTTTAGAATATGGACATGCTCCAAAGTGGAGACATATCGGTGCAAGTGCGGGACTGCTTAAAATGGACGATGATTTTTTCAATGCGTATCGTCCAGGATTGGCGTTGTATGGATATAATCCGTTGTCAGTCGACGACCCGTATTTTGAGAAAGGAGAGAAGTTGAAACCCGCTTTATCTTTATCTTCTGTTATTGTTGCATTAAATGAGCTTTCAGAAGGCGAAGGGGTAAGTTATGGGGAAAAGCGGATAGCTCCTGAAGAGAGCATCGTGGCAACGGTTCCTGTCGGGTATTTTGAGGGACTTTCCCGCTCACTCGCTGGAAAATTATTTTTTCGCCGAAATAAAGAACTTGTAGCACAGGTCGGAACCATTTGTATGAATCTCTGTTGTTGTCTAGGAAATCAAAAAATGCAGATCGGGGATCAAGTTCGGATTATCGAAAAGGAAAAAGACTCGCATTTGGGAATCGATCATATCGCTCGTGAAGCAGGAACCATTTCTTACGAGATTTTAGTGAAATTGGATAGGGGTATCAGAAGAGTAGTGGAGTAAGTAGGATTATTCTTCTGCATTAGTGTCAGAAATAAATTCTCAATTGATACTATAGGACTGTTTACGGGTGTTATTTTTTGCTTCCTCACTCTCTTTAAATTCTAGAATACTGATTTTATACACTTTTCCTTCCTCTATTTTGATTTCCCTAGGAATATCTTTATCTTTAATACAAACATTGATATAGGGCTTATCAAGTCCTCTGTTTTCTTGCCCTACGAGAAAGAAATGGAGTTTCCCATCATAAGAACTAGAATTGTATTGTGCAGGAATATCTTCTTCTTTTCGTCTCTTCAAAATGTCTTCATTCAGTATTCCACTTCTTCCTCTCTCTCCAGTAATAGTAAAAGCTGATAAAAATTCTCATTTTTTCAAAATTTTTCCTACTAAAGAGAGTGGGTCTGTGGTTGCTGATTGTCTTACCTCTTCCTGTTTTATCACAGGTTTCTTTTTAGATCATTGAATACTCTCCAGATCTATTTTCCCCAGGACTTTTATCCCTTGCCCTACTCACTTTACGGTGAAATCATTAAATGCTTTTTCTGGAATATCTTTTCTTCCTCTCAGAATATCATTGATGAGATGAGACATTCTCGCTTTTTTATCTTCCTCCTTAGTTTCATGGTTAATGCTGATCAAGATTTCGATCACTTCTTTATCAATTTTATCGATATAGGGGGTAAACTCATCAGGAAGTCCCAAGCTTTCATAAAAGAGCTTTCGATGCTCTTTGGAGAGTCTTTTAGCGGTGATTTCAAAGGTCTCTCTAAAAATCGCTCTATATTCTTTTTCCTCTGTATCGTCTTTTGTTTCCTTTAATCTGGTAATAAATTCAGATTTTTTCTTCTCTTTTGTTTCCTCGGAGAGGGGAATATATCTGTTATCCTCCAAGATTCTTTTAAACATTTCTCTTCTGTTTTCTATTCAGGGATTTTTTAAGAGAATATTATTAATTTTTCTGTTTGTGGTATAGATAATTTTTTCAATTTTATCTAAATTTTTATAAAGGATTTCAAACGTCTTCTTGAAATCGAGAAATCTGGGATCAACTATCTTATCCTCACGTTTTTTGTAATACCTATCATAGGCATGTGCTGTGTCTTGCAACATCCTCTTGAAATCGTCTTCATCTTCATTTTCAAAAGATTTTAAGAAATCTGCTTCAATACTCGTATAAGATATTCCATATTTGGTAGAAAGAGTCTCCAGATCTTTTCTATCAGGATTTCTTTCAAAAAGATTTGTTAGCTCTTTGTTTAATTCCTTTCCTTTATCCTCCAGGATGGGTTTACTCACTTCATTGATAAATTTTTCTAGCATGGGTTATGACAATAATATAAAATACTGCAGTACAGTATACATAATTGCATATTATTGTCAAGTAATTATTTTAGGTATATTGTTTTTTCTCCTATAGTTCTCGATTTCTTTTTTATCTTCCTCGGTCAATGGATAAAATCCTAACAAATCATTATAAATTTGATTTCCTGCTTTTGATCCATGATAGGTGTTTCGTATCCCATCTTCTATTGCTTTATTTCTTCGATCTTCTGTGGATCCAATATGTCCTACCTTGGAATAGTCTTTCTCTCTCATGGGTGCAAATAGAGGATATAAATACGAGTAATATAACGAATACAGATTTTTTTTATTCTCCTTTGAGTTTTCCTAAAATAGTTTCTCCATCAATGACTTTATCTCCTTCCTTCACGAGTACTTCCACATTTTTATCAAAGATGATAGTCACCTGAGAACCAAATTTGATTAATCCAATAATCTCTCCTTGTTCCACTTCATCTCCTGGCTCTATGTAGGAGACAATCCTCCTCACAAGGAATCCAGCGATTTGGATCACTCTAAAACGTATTCCGTCCTCTCTCTCAAAGAGCATCGCATTATATTCATTTTGGAGGGTCGCTCAAAGTCCGTCAGCATTTTTAACCGCATTTTTATTTTTCCCTGCTACATATTTCTGTTGGATGAGGATCGCATCACTGGGAGCTCTTTGATAATGGACGTCCAGAGGAGTCATCATAATTGATACCATCGTTGCTCCAGAGCCAATGCCCTCAATAAAATTATCTAAAACTTTGCGATTATTTTTGTAGAGAGGGGTAGAAGCGGTAGGATTTTCGATAATTTTGATCACGGTCCCATTTGCAGGACTAGTAAAGAATTCTTCGTTATCCAGAGTTTCGCGTGCTGGGCAACGGAGAAAATAAATAAAGTAAAAGAGGACACAAAAGAGTAAGGCTCCTACGAAAACCATTAGGAGAATTTTTAAACACATTTTCATCATCTTGTAGGGAGATAAAATTTTACGGTCAGCTTTCTTTCATTTTTTCATCAGTATAAAAAAACTGACTTAAAAAACAAGGAGTTTACTATTTCTTGAATATTTCCGCTCCCCCTCCCGATCAACTTCCCTTGACTTTGATATATATATCCGTATATCACAACCAAACAAAAGAATGGTATAATAAAGAAGATGTAGAATTAAGGGCTCTACACCAAAATAAAACAATAATGGTAAATCTTCAGCCGATAATTGGAGAACTATTTCTAATAATAACACAAATAATAAAAAAATTATGACAAAAAATGAAAAAAAGTTGGATAATCAAGAGATTTTCCATGTATTGGACACTAATGCGGTGATCAATGATCCAGACTTATTAACAAAATTCAAAGAACACCATATAGTACTACCATTGACGGTGTTTGATGAATTGGATTCTCTTAAGGAAAGAAAACCTTGGCTTAAAGAACCGATAAAATCCTTTTATTTGAATCTGGATGCTATCCGTCAAGGAGTATTTGCTGAATATTATTCACTTGGTCCATCTCTTGGAGAACTTTATGTGGAAAATAGGGTGGAATTGCTTGATGAGGTCAGAAAAAAGTTCATAGATGATAAACCTGATCACAGGATTTTATCCTCTGCAATTATCACCAAGCAAAATCATCCTGATGCGATTGTTAAGTTAATCACTGATGATCACGGACTACAGGAAAAGGCACTTTCATTTGGTATCATCCCAGAATATCTCCGAAGTAATGAGATTAAAGATACCTCGGTATTGAATGCTCCCATCAGGGAAATGTCAAAGGAGGAAGCGAACTCATTAGAAAAAAAACAAAATTCTTGTTGGATTTTAGATGGGCGATTACAGAGATGGAATCAGACGGAGTGGAAGGATGTGTCAGGGGAACAAAAGGTGATGAAAGTTTCAGCTCTGAATTTAGAGCAAAAATTTGCAGTGGATGTTTGTTTAGATCCCCTAATCAGGACTGCTATCTTAACAGGGCGTGCAGGTACGGGGAAGACTCTATTAGCTATTGCTACAGGTTTGCACCTTGTGGAAAAAGGAGTATATGAAGAAATATATATTACTCGTCCCAATGTGGAGGTTTCTGATAAAACCGTAGGATTTCTTCCTGGATCTGATGAAGAAAAAGCTGCACCTTATCTTCATCCCATCTATGATAATATTAAGTTTATCAGAGAAAATTGTACAAATTTTATAGATGAAAAGAGACTCCATATATTGCCATTCTCTTTTATTCGTGGGAGAACTTTCCCAAAAGCTATTATTATTGTGGACGAGTCGCAAAATCTTAGCCCTTTGGAAGCTTACACCATAATTTCTCGTTTGGGAAAAGGATCAAAAATGATCTTTACTGGTGATCGATCACAGGTTGACTGTAGATATCTGCATGGCGAGAATAATGGATTAGTATGGTTAATAGACCTCTTGGATGATGATGAAGAAATGGCTCACATTCATTTGAAGACCTCGGAACGTGACCCATTTGTGGATAAGGTGAATAAAAAAGTTATAGCAATGCAACAGAAATTTGCTTAAACTTATTTGTAAACTTTTTCTGAGTTGTATTACTAGTGTCCGTCATACTGACGGACACTTTTTTTAAAGGCTTGATTTCCTAGAGTATTCTTGTATATTCAAATCAGATTTTTATTTCTCATTCCTCCGATGAAACTTGTCGTTTGACTAGGAAATCCCTGACCATCCTATCAATCTACCCGTCACAATGTTTGAGCTACGATGCTGGAAAAATTTTTGGCACGAGAGCAGTTAGGGACGCTCAAATATGATGCAAAATTTATCGCAAATGTCCTTAAAAACGAGGAGACGATTTTTGCTTTCCCTCAGACGTTCATGAATTTATCGGGGACAGCGGTGGAGCCTCTTGCAAGGTTTTATAAAATCGCTCCTGTAGATATTCTCGTCCTACACGATGAAATCGATTTTCTGACAGGGAAAATAGCTCTAAAAAACTGATGAGGCACCGCTGGACATAATGGACTCAAAAGTATCTCTGAAAAACTCTGAAGCGGTGACTATCAAAGAATCAGAATCTGAATCGGGAGACCAGAAGAAGGAAAAATGTCTGTTGCCGACTATGTCCTCCAGAAATTTAAACCTCATGAATGGGAAGTACTAGAAACGAAAGAAGAAGAGATTTTTGGGATAATCAGAAAGTTTTTGGAGAAATAAGAGCTTATTCCAAGGTTAAAAGAATTGGGCAATGGTCACTTCCTGTGGCTTGTTCCTGATGCTCAATTTCTGTGACCAAAGGAAGTACTCTTTCATCTACCCAGAAGTAATCCAAACGCCGTCCCACATTTCTCTCTTTAGCTCCTGCACGATAGCTTCGCCAAGTGTATTTATCCTTCATCTCAGGGTAAAAATGGCGAAAGACATCCACATACTTATCCTGTACGAACTTATCCATTTCCGCTCTCTCAATCGGGAGAAATCAGATTGAATTTTTATTTTCCTCAGGTCTAGCAATGTCAATAGGTTCGTGACAAATATTAAAGTCTCCTGTAGAGATTACAAGTTTTCCAGCGTTTCTGAGCTCATTCATATAGCTTCTGAATTTTTCATAAAAGTCTAGCTTATACGGGAGCATTTCCGTTCCATCAGCTCTCGGACCACCATTGGGGAAATAACAGTTAATTAAAGCTATTTCTTCGTTTCCATAAGCGAAATTGAGCTGAGTCGTTCTGCCATCTTCGGAAAAACAAGGGAAAGAAAATTCAGATTTTTCTTCCGTGATTTCTATTCCTTTTTTATAAAAAATTGCGGTACCTGCATATCCAGGTCTCGTTCCATGATGTCGGAGGTAGTCGTAGTTCGAAAGATGGAATCTGATTTCTGGAGGGATCTGATTTTCAAATGCTTTCACCTCCTGGAGGCAGATAATATCGGGATCATTGGTTTTCACTCGTGGGAAGAAGTCTTTATTGATGACAGCACGGATACCGTTGACGTTTCGAGAAGCTATTTTCATAGGGAAGATTACAGAAGATTAAAAATAAGATTTCAGAAGATTTT
This sequence comes from Candidatus Peribacteria bacterium, assembly GCA_031261265.1. Next base: position 39,218 of record JAISKI010000065.1, on the reverse strand, counting down.
GAAGGATTACAGATGTAAATTCCGATGTATCTGAAAGATTTAAAAAAGACAACTTCAAATGTATGAAGTTGCCCATGAAAGTCAAAGAAAATTTATTATTGTTTATCTGTCTCGTTATGGTTAGAATTATTGGTTGCATAAGATTCAGGCAAAGAAGTTTTCTTACTTTCTTCTGATAATTGTTTTTTTGTTTCTTCATACTTTTGAACAGCATAATTATCGGCTTCTGTTCTATCTTTTGGAGATTTCCTAAAAACATCGGAAAAGAATGTTCCTATCTTTCAAAATATATTAGGTTTCTTTTCTCTTTCAGCACTATTTTTTTCTTTAGCTGCCTCTTCTATTGTCTGAGTTGCTTTGACTTCAGCCTTTTTAGGATCAATTTTTCCATCCGTGAGTAAATCTGGAGTAGGAAATTCTCCATTTTTGTTGTCTTCAATTTTATGAACTTTTTTAGATTCTATTTCATGTCCGTCGATTTGATTAAGTGCTGTCATGATACTGTATGGTAAAGGAATAAAAGTTATTTGATCAGCTTTAAATGAAAGCCGTCAACATTGTGAGTGAGTTGGTAGGAGAACTGTTCTTTGCTGATTTCTATATCATAGTTGTTTGCTCCATCAGGGAGTTGATATTCATTTTTCCCATTTTTATCTTTGATATGAAGCACAAGCAGTTTGGTTCTTCTTTGATTATTAAATCGAAAGTTGATAGGAATGATCACATCTCCATGAGGAGTAAGGGTTGGTTTAATATCATTTCCAATTACTTCAAAGCCAAATACCTGTTCATCTCTTTTCCCTCCTTCAAAGTCTACTAAGCCTCCATTCTGTAAGTCAGCTTTGATTTGCTCTAAATGTTTGTTGGAGAGTTTATTCCCTTTTTTATGGGAGAGATTTTTGCTGAATTTTGCTAAATCGGAGAGTCCACTATTTTCATCAGCAATCAATGAAGAAAGCTCAGCTTCTAAAGCATCTCGATCTCCTGTTGGGGTTCCGACCCCGTTTGTTTTGATTTCTTCATCAGTCATCATTATAAGGGGTAAGAATTAAAAAGCATTAAGCATTCCGTCTAATCTTTGGAGATCCGCTTCATCCTGTTGTTTTTGAACTTCTTTTTGAGCTTCTAATTCAGCAATTGCTGTCATGACTTTATGTTTTTGCATAACATCAGTCAATCTATCCACCGCTCTTTTGAAAACAATAACCAAAAGATTGATCGTATGATCCTCTAATTGATTGTTTTCAACCATTGCTTTAATACCTCGACCCATTTCTCGGTCAGGCATAGCATTGATTACGGCTAGGAGATAGTCCTGTTTAGTCATCCAATCACATCTGAAATAAAAAGCTCATAATTAAGTATACTCCTAAACACCAAAAAAAGCAAAAAAAAGCAGACTTTTTTTCCTGTTGCTTTTTTAGGTTGATTTATTACTTTAGAGATTGATTTTTATCTTTAAATTGAATACTGTATGCACGTAACGATTTGATTCTCAGGACCAGCTTGAACGGGAGTCAATACAGCAGGATTGCTTCTCGCCGAATTACTCGCAACCAAAGGCTACTCGCTTCGATGCGACAAAGAATATGCCTCTATTATCAAAGGTGATAATAATTGTTTTTTTGTCTCCCTTTCTGATAAGGAGCAAATTCAGCTTTCTAAAAAAGTTGATCTTTTCTTTGCGTGGGATGATTTGGCAATCACGAAAAACCAGAAAATCTACCAGTTGGAAAACAGTATTCCACTAAAAACCGTATCTGCAAAATATAAAAATACCTTTGCTTTTTGAGCGTGTTTGCAAATCGTACATATCTCCCTTTCTGAAGGGGAAGACATATTGAGATCCTCCCTGAAAGCTGACCAGCTTGCTGATAATTTTGTAGATTTACAAGCAGGATATACCTACGCTAAACAGCATTTTTCTGATCTCTGCGAAACCATCAATCTTTCAGAAAAGATAGGAGAAAGCAGAAAATTAATGATGGGAAACCAACTCATCGGAGAAGGAGCGATCAAAGCAGGAATGGAATTCTATTCCGCCTATCCCATGACCCCTGCATCGGGGATTATTGATACCGTAGTGGAACATCCCGAGGTGACATTTTTTCAGGGGGAAGATGAGATTGCGGTGGCAATGGCAATGCTTTGAGCGAGATATGCAGGGAAAAGAGCGATGTGTGGTACTTCAGGTGGGGGATTTGCTCTCATGACAGAAAGTCTAGCCTTCGCTCATCAAGCAGAAATTGGGGGAGTCTATGTACTCGGAATGAGAGATGGACCTTCCACAGGTAGTCCGACTTTCACCTCCCAAGGTGATCTAAATTTTGCACTGCATGCGAGCTTCGGTGAGACAACTCCTGTCGTACTGGCACCTTCCACGTTTGAGGAAGCTTATTCTATGATAGGGCTGGCTTTTAATTGGGCTGATCTCTACCAACATCCCGTAATCCTCCTAGTAGATAAACAGTTGATGGAGGGCTACAAAACTATTGAGGAAAAAGATCTTGTGAGTCCTGAAATCAATAGGGGAGAAGTGGCAACTCCTGAGAATACGGATACTTATCTTCGTTATAAAAATACCGAAAATGGGCTTTCTCCTTATGCTATTCCTGGACAAGAGAATACACTCTTTATCGCTACTTCTTACGAACACGATGAAGCTGGTGCTACTAACGAAGACCCAAAAATTAAACAGCAACAGATGGAAAAAAGATTTAGAAAAAGGCTGACATTCTACACCAGAGAATATGCCAAAGATTTCGTTGCATATGAGGTAATCAATCCTCAGGCAGAGAATTTTTTCGTCACTCGAGGAATCAATCGCTACAATTTGGAGGTCCTCATTGAGGGAAAATCCGATCGGGGAGTAATGGTGATCAAGACGTTTCATCCCTTTAGTGCTCATCTTTCAGGATTTTTCAAAGATCATCAAAACCAGATAAAAAAGCTGATTTTTGTAGAGATGAATTATAATGGCTTGATGGAAAAACTCGTGATCTCCGAATGTGGATTAATAGGTGCAGAGCGAGAAGAAAAGATTTCTCATTTCAGAAAATATAGTTTATACCCGATTTTTATGGAAGAAATAGAAGAATTGATATAATATTAATAAAAAGTCATCTAATTATATTATGTTTTTTTATATAATGGTTGTGTATTTTTGATATATAAACAAAAATCACTTGATATATATATTCATATTCTTATACAAGTCAACGTTATGATGATCTTTAACAATTATAGACAACCTTACGGCAGAATTTTTTCTGTGTCTTTAAAAAACGTGGGGCGGTGTGTGAGATACCGACAGAACAAGTTCTCTAACCAGTAAAATAAAAATTTATAAAGTATGGAAATTTTAAGTGTAGTATTGAGTTATTGGTGGCTAGCTTTGCTAGTTATCCTTGCTCTGGTGATATTTTTTAAGAGTTTCGTAATTGTAGGCTCTAAACAAATGGCCACCATTGAGCAGAAATACTTCGGGAAAGAAATGACTGAAGGTAGGACTGTGGCCTTGCGTGGTGAAGCGGGTATTCAAGCTCAGCTTTTAGGAGCTGGTTTTCATTTCCTCATTCCCTTCCTGCAAGTAGCGAAGAAATATCCTTACATAGTCGTTCAACATGGGCATATTGGGATAGTAGAGGCTATTACAGGTGCTCCTATTCCTGGTGGTAAAATTATGGCAGACTATGTAGACTGTAATCTATTTAGAGATGGAGAAGCTTTTTTGAGAAATGGTGGGCAAAAGGGTCCCCAATTGGCTATCCTTCCTCCAGGAGAATATAGGATCAATCCCTATCTTTTTAGAGTGAACCCTAATGTTCCAGAAGTTAATATTGCTGATGGGACACTTTGTACAGTGACGGCAATTGATGGACAACCTTTGGCTCCTGGTCGTATTTTGGCCGATAAAGTAGAAGGACACGATAGTTTTCAGAATGCTCAAGCTTTTCTGCAGAATGGAGGGAAAAAAGGTCAACAGACTGAATATTTAACTCCTGGATCTTATCGTATCAATACGTTGCTTTTTAGAGTGGGAAATGCTGAACCATGGACCACTATAGGTCCTGAAGAGATAGGAATTGTTACTACCAAGGAAGGACATCCTATTACGGATCCTAATGCTATTGCAGCGAAAGAAATCGGTCTGGAAGTTCATCAGAATTTTCAAGATATTGAGGCTTTTCTGCAGGCAGGTGGAGAAAAAGGGTTACAACCCCATGTACTTCGCCCAGGTAGTTATAAAATCAGTTCCTTCTTCGCAGAAGTTGATGTAGAAGATATGGTGGAAGTAGGTATCGGACAATGTGCCGTGGTGACAAGTTTTGTGGGTCAGGAATATCGGCAAGATGCAGAAGAGCAAACTGATCGTAGAGTGAATGCAAGATTGGTGCCAGTTGGGAATAAAGGGATTTGGAATATGCCGTTAGGACCTGGAAAACATCCTCTTAATGCAAAAACTTGTAAGTGGAATATCGTTCCTACGACACAGGTGGTACTGAGTTGGGCAGATGTAAAATCTTCAGCATTTGACCGAGAACAAGAGGAAAGTTCTATTGCCTTTGAATATGACAAGGGCTTGAGCACTATTACCTTGAGAACTGCTGATGCTTGGGACGTTAAGATGGATGTACAAGTGATGTTTCATATTCCGATGGAAAAAGCTCCTGCTGTAGTAGCCGATTTGGGTTCTATGCAAGATTTGATTTCTCAGGTATTGGAGCCAGCAGTAAGTGCACATTTCCGTAATGCTGCCCAAAAGGTGAAAGCATTAGATTTGTACACGGAAAGGGCTGAATTGGCGGCTAATGCCAAATCTCAAATTTCGGACGTGCTTGGGTACTATCACATTGAATCTCGTGATGTAATGATTACGGATGTAATTTTACCCAGAGAATTGACTGAACCTGTTCAGAAAGCTGCTGTGGCAATAGAAGATGAGAAAAAGTACAAAAACGAGCAGAAGGCTCAAAATGCCCGTAAGGATTTGGAATTTGCAAAGAAACAAGCTGACATGCAGGAAGCTCTCGTTCAGTCAGAACGGGAAATTGAAATCAGCAAAAACAACGCTGAATCTGTAGCGAAGAAAGCTGAGGGAGAAAAGATAGCAACGATTAAGAGAGCTGAAGCTCAGGCGGAAAGTGTTAAACTTGTTGCTGATGCAGATGCTCAAAAAGTTCGTAATGTTGGTTTGGCTGAGGCAGAGATTATTCTTGCCAAAGGTAAAGCTCAAGCAACGTCTTATGACCTTGCTGTGAAAGCGATGGGAGATGATTATGCTCGTTTGCAGATTATTGAATCGATTACGACCAATGGCACACAACTGATTCCGCAAAACATTATTGTTGGCGGTGGTAGTGAGTCTGGAGGTTCCCTGGTGGAAAACTTTCTCGGAGTTTCAATGATTGAAAAATTAACCGGTAAGCCGTTTAATCCTAAAGAGTTGTCTCAGTCAGAAAACAAGAAACCACAACAAGTGATTCAAAAAACCGTCTCAGCTCAGATCGCAGAAACTCTGCAACCTGATAAGGGAAAAAAGAAGGATCAGAAAGATCCAAAAGATCAGAAATGATCAAAAATTGACATCATAACACTGAAGGGTCCCGTTATTTTTAACGGGACTTTTTTCGAGAAAATCAATTACATTCTCTCTTGAAAATCCCATTTTTTTTGTTATAGATAGTACAGATTTACTTTACTTCTCTCCACTCTATGCGTTGCTGAAAATGTAAAAATGCTGATACCAAAGTGATTGATTCCAGAATTATCGACAATGGACAAACCATCCGTCGTAGGAGGGAATGCGAATTTTGTGGATTCAGATTTACAACATTCGAGAGAGTAGGCATTACCGATCTCCTCGTGATCAAAAAAGATGGAAGCAAAGAAATGTACGATCGCCTCAAGCTCAAAAGAGCTATCCTGCTTTCTTTTGCCAAGACGGACAGTAAAAATGAAGAAATTGAAAATATGCTCAATATCCTTGAAATCAAACGACAGTCGCAGGGAAATGAAATTACCAGCCAGCAAATCGGAGATGATGTCCTGGATCTCCTTAAACAGGATTATCCCGTTCCGTATGTGAGATTTGCTTCCGTGTACAAGAGTTTTGAGGGACTAGAAGATTTTAAAATGCTGATTGGGTAGCTTTCTTAGTTCAGATAGAGTTCTTCCACTTTTTTTACACTTTCATCTCGGTCAAAGGTTTTTTGCGGTAAAGAGGGGAGGGGCTTCTTTCTAATTTCTTGTATCCCTTGGATAATGGCTTCACGGGATCCAGGAGAAATGAGTTTTACTTGCCCACTTACCACCTCAGGAATCGAGGCGACTTGCGTAGTCAAAAGCACTTTTCCCATCGCACAGGTTTCGCTATGCACCGATCCAAACCCCTCTGCTAGACTAGGGGCAATAATGAGGTCTGCAGTAGCGATCAGTTCACGAAGTTCCTCCTTTGGATATCAGGAAAAAACCTGAATACGTTGACGTTCTCCCTTCTGTTTAATCCTTTCTTTGATTTCACGATCTCTTTTGGCAGGAATCAGATTAAAAATCAGTGTACTATCTGGATTCTTCTCCAAAATCTCTGGAATCGCTTCAATAAGAGAGTCTATCCCTTTACTTATTCCACTGTGTCCGTAGTAGAGGATCAAGAACTTTTCCTCCCATCAGAATTTTTTTCTTCGTGCCTTCTTAGTCTTTTCGCTCACCTTCTTTGCATCCCAAAACTCGGTATCTACTCCATTATAAATCAGATGAAGTTTGTGATCAGGCAATCCATAGTGAATCCTGACGCTATTCAAAGTGTACAAGGACACACAATGATATCCATCCTGAGGAAACTGAAACGTCAGCCATTCAAAAAACTGAAAAATTCGGCGGGAATACCAGGGTTTAAAGGTCTTTCGTAGCTCCCCAAAAATTTCATGGACGGTCAGAATTTTTTTCTTTTTAAATATTGCTCACAAAATGCTGGCAGGAATTGCAGAAGTATAGGTAGAGGAGTGGATAATCTCAATATTTTTCTCCTCCCTCAAAATTTTTGCCCCCGCTCGGAGAGACTGAAAGAAAAAGCTTTTTCTGCCTTTCCCGATTCTATGAATAGTCAAATTTCCTTCTACTTCTTTCTGCGGTAGTTTTATATCAAAACGAGAGGTAAGAAGAGTTATTTTATACCCTTTTTTTAGCAAACGAAAAATCAGATTTTCGAAGACATTTTCGATACCTCATCTGTGGGGAGTGTAAAAATCCAAGAGAAAAAAGAGATGTTTCATACAGAGAATATGAGGATTCTGTGCCGATTTGCAAGCGGTTTTTTTATGAAAAAACTTGCTCTTGATTAACGACATAAAATACATATAATGTCAAGAAAGAAAAGTATAAACAAAAAAATAAAAAAACAGATGAAAAATTTAATCTTTATTATGTTGGTGATTTTCTCTTTCACCACGGCGAATGCCCAAAGTTGGTTCGGTTTTAAAGCAGGAGCCAATATCGAGAGTTATGAAACTTCCCTTTCCTCCTCGGGATCAGCAGGGGAGTACAAATCCCAAGTTCATTGGGATGGATTCCATGTAGGAATCTTCGGGAAGTTCCGTCAAGAGTACGGAGTGTGGGGATTCCAGCCAGAATTATTATATTCCTATTCCTCTCAGCAGGAATATGGGGAAATTCCCCTAAATCTGCTCTGGGAACCTTTCGGAAATTCGCCAGTGGGCATTTATGCTCTCGGCGGTCCGTATGGGAAATTCCAAATTCATCGGAATAGTCAAGAAACGGTATTTCGACATAAGGACTTTCAGTGGGGATTGGGTGTTGGAATTGGTTTGCGAATTCAACAATTCCAACTTGAATGGAAGTGGAATTGGGACAGTGACAAGTGGCAACAAGACCACTGTTATCTCTCAGCCTCGGTGTTGTTCTAAATGTAGTAATTAAAAAATAAAAAGCCATGGAAGAAAAAAAATTGCTTATAAAAAGCATGCTACTTGTAGTAGCAGGAGGCTTTGCAATTATTATTGTAGGATCTCTCCTTAAAATTTGGCTAGGATAGCCATTCATTATTGTTCCTTTAAAAAATCATAGAAGTCGGAGTGTTTCGCTCCGATTTTTATCTTCCTGTTTTTATAAAATCATAGGTATAATTAATTTTTTTCAGCAATTATTTTTTTGAGACTAGCACCAATTTGGCGTATAAAAGAAATTTTACCATGTTTATTTCTAGGAATATCTAACATAATCTCTTCTGAAAATACAGATCAAACACCATCTTTCTCAGGTTTAACAAATTTATAAATACCATACCTACCATTTTGACATACAAATCCATGATTCTTTAGAAAAAGATCACAATCACAAGCCTTCATGAAATATAGTACAGCTCCAGGTTTCATTTGATTCATAATAATGAGCAAGGCTTTTTCCATATCTTCAGGGTCCCTTAAAGGATTATACGTGTATAAGATATCATATTTCCCATACTCTTGATAGGTCAGCATATTGTCTTCATGAAGTGCTACATCAGGATAATGAGATTTTACCATGTTAACTATTCTAGGATTATATTCTAATCCATGAACGTCCTTACATCCCAAATCTTTTATAAAATCTGGAATAAGAGGAACTCCACATCCAACATCTATAAATGATTTAGTAGTAAGATTTCCCTCCTTCATAATATCTAATGCTACTTCGCCAAATCTCTTTCCTGTAGGGATATATTTCCAGCTTCATCTTGTAGGTGCTTCCATATTTCCACACCTATTAAAAATATCCACCATCATTCGTATTGAGTGTTTTTTAGATAGTAAGTCTCAATATTCCTCGGCAGTGCGAATTTTCTCCTTTTCTCTAGCATCAGAAAAAACCTGAGTGACAGCATTTTTAGCCACTTCAGTGGTTTGCTTTTTTTGGAGAGAGGGAGACCCTTTTTCTTTACCAAAGGTTTTAGTTACCGTTCAAGAGGTAAGATAGATTTGTTCAGTATTCATCGCAAAAAAAGAAGTATAAAACCAAAAATTATATACTTTAGTATAATTATTAGATGTAAAATGTCAATAGTAAATAGATAATAATTCTTTAACAGAAACAAAAATAAAAGCAAAAAAGTAAAAATTGACTTGACTTTTAATATATATATCACTATACTAAGAAAGTCAATGAAGGAAATATTGGCAGAGGACAAGGGAAAACCTCTATAAAAAGAAGTACTAGAATATTAAAAAACAAAAAAATTATGTGGTACATTGTTATTATGATCGCATCGGCATTAATTCTTGTCAATGCAGTTAAAACAAAAACAAAAACAGAGGTGTGGTACACAAATCCCCTCTGCTTAGCAGCGTTGGGTGTTGCTTTGATCCCAGTGTTAAATGTAATCGCCGTTATTTTGGTGATTGTTCTCTATGTTACAGGGATCCTCTAATTACTTATTATTCACTATGAAAAAACTAAAAATCGGAGTGTTTCGCTCCGATTTTTATCTTGCATTCTCTTTTTAAAATCCTATAGTTTCCTTACACTATCAGGATTCTTTTATTTATTTTCCCTAAGCTCTCTTCCCCATGCAACTCAAAGAAGAACTAGAAAAACGCAATTTGCTTTACCAATTCACTGATGAAAAGATTTTTGATCTCTATGAAAAGGGCGGAGAAAAGTTTTATTGTGGCTACGATCCAACTGCAGATTCACTTCATCTGGGGCATATTATGTCAATTATGACAGCAGTGAATTTTATGAAAAGAGGAAATACTTTTGTGTTGATTGTTGGAGGATCTACGGGATTCGTTGGAGATCCAACCGGAAAAACAGGATCTAGGGATTTCTTAGATGAAAAACAGCTTCGCCATAATCAAGAATGCATCAAAAATCAGGTTACCAAATTCCTAGAAAATCTGAAAGAAATTACAGGAAAAGACTTCAAATTCGAGGTACAGAATAACTATGATTTCGTGAAAGATATGAGTATTTTCGATTTCTTTTCCCAGGTAGGAAAATATATCACGATAAATACGATGTTATCCAAGGAAAGTGTCAAAAAAAGGATCGAGGATCCAGAATTATCTATTACCTATACGGAGTTTAGCTACATGTTACTGCAGGGGTATGATTTTATGCATCTCTTCGAAAAAGAAGGGGTGAAACTCCAAATTGGTGGCTCTGACCAGCGAGGGAATATGGTGACAGGGACGGAAATGATCAGAAAGAAACTAGGAAATGACCAGGAAGCATACGTGATGACTAGTCCGCTTATGCTCGACTCCACAGGAAAAAAGTTTTGAAAGTCCGAAGGGAACGCCGTTTGGCTCGATCCTAAAAAGAATAGTCCTTATTTCGTCTACCAATTTTTTATGCATACCGCGGATGTGGATGTTCCGAGATACTTAAAGGCATTTACGCTCATGGAGCTCCCAGAAATCGAGGAGATCGTTGATCAGCATGCCCTTCATCCTGAACTTCGTTATGGTCAACAACGTCTCGCTAGCTATCTCACAGAAATGATTTTCGGTGCAGAGTCTAACCAACAGGCAGAAAAAATCAGTAAAGTCCTCTTCGGAGCAGACAATACTCTACAAATTATCTCAGAGATGAATAAAGCTGATTTACAAGCTCTTGCTTATGAAACGGGAAGTGTTCAACTAGAGGGTACAGAAATGAGAATCCTCGAACTCCTTGTTCAATCAGGGCTCGCTCCTTCCAACGGAGAGGCAAAAAAACTGATTCAATCAGGATCTATCTTTTTCAACGAGGAGAAAATAGAGGACATCAATTATTCGATAAAAAAGGCTGATTTATCCAATGATGCCTGACTTCTCAGAAAAGGAAAAAAAACCTACAAAACGATTTTAGCATAAACTATAAAATGATTTGACAAATAGGAGCAAATCAGTTATACTAGAAGCGATAATTTTTTTACCCTCTCTAATAAAAACGAAAATGCGTTATTACAAATTCTGATTTTTCCTTCTTCTTTCTTTGCTCGGTTTCACTTCCTTTGGATCAGCATATGTTTGGCTGGTATTCAATCTGCCAAATAATCTTAGCGTGGACGATGATATTGGAAGAAATAGGTTCAACCCTATCCATTTTAATGCTGGAGGAAACTATTTCGGAGGAGAATTATTATGGATTAACACCTATGATAGCAGTAAAAAGATAACGGCACAAGGTGGATCTGTTACCCTAGACTGTAACCGTAGAATAAAGGGACTCTATTACAATGATCAGAGGGGAGAAAGACTTCGACCATTGGATGAGGAGTCAAGGGATACGTTTTTCCGAGATGATCACAGTTTGCAACCAGTAGAGTGAGGACTCTATACCTCCTGTTCAGGAGCAGAATCTCTAGGAGATCCTCGGTGATGGGGAATTTATGGACACGTCAAACACACGTACAATTGAGAAGAATACAACTTAATAGCGGGGCTAAAATATAATACCCCTAATACAAATAATCCAGGGACACCTCAACCCGTTCTCGGTCCTACAGTACAGAGTTTTGATAATAAAATTCCTCTGGGATTGATATATGATTACAATGGTGGATTAGGATTTTTATGATGTGAGGTAAAAAATGCAGATGGTTTAACAGCAGGTATTGTAAATCAACTAAACACTACAGGAGTAAAAGATTCTTTTGTTCGATCTGGAGATTTTCCTAAGCCCATCACAGGATATGAATCATTACTTGACTGTTCCCATGCGGGAAGCTCTATTGACACCTTGTTGCTCCTCAAAATTCAAGGATTGATAGGAATGTCCACAGATACGAAAGATGTTGGTCAATTATTAGGAAATGAAGCTGACGCCAAGACCCAATACTTCTCTTCCGTGCAACTTAATAATGCATCCCTAGTAAACCTCGCTAAACAAAAAGCTGAAGAACTTTGTAGAGGAAAATGGAGTACTAATTTTCCTCAAGGGGGTAATATTATATGTGTATATAGTAATAATGATAATACTATTCATCCTACCATTGATGATATTAAAGGTAGAATTCTGATCGCAAAAAATGTGAATGTTACCTTGCAGGGGGCAATGTATGCTACTACCCCTGAATTAAACATTTTTATTGATGGAGGGACTCTGGCATTGGCACAAAACTCAGCAAATAGAATTCAATTCAATGAAAATGGATATCCTACAACTGGCAGTGGGTCCTATACTGGGATTTATCTCAAGGGAAACTTCATTATCAATGGACTTGTTATCGGTAATGGTAATGATGGTAGTTTACCTACAATGCCATATAAAACCTTTATCCACGGAAAGTTCACTTCATTAAATACCTATATCGAACCAACTTCTCAGAGGATAAGCCAATTGAAAAATCTTTTGGGAGCAACACCAGCAGAGAAAACTGTAGATTTGAGAGAAGTATTCTCACGAAGATGTGACTATGGAATCGATAACGATGATCACTCTAAATGTCCAGTAGGAGAATTCCAGACCGCTCCACTCGTCATTATCAACCAAAATTACCCTTCTAAATTAGTAGAATAACATAATGAAAAAGTTCTTTTTAATCGATGGATTTGCATTCCTGTATAGAGCATATTATGCCTTCCCTGAGATGAGAAACGCTCAGGGGAAAAATGTGAATGCAGTATTTGGATTTTTGCGTATGATGATGAGACGTCTCGCCAAACGTCCTGAATATTTTGTGATAGCTCGAGATAGCCCAGCAAAAACCTTTCGCCATGAGCTCTTTGAAGACTATAAAGCGAATAGAAAGAAAATGGATGATGATTTCAGGGACCAAATCCCCATGATTCATCAAATGGTCAACGAACTTCAGATTCCTACACTAGCAATGCCTGGCTATGAAGCTGATGACCTCCTCGCAAGTCTCATTCGAACCTACCAAGGACAACCTGATTTATCTCTTTCTCTTTTTTCTGGAGATAAAGATCTCAAACAGGTACTAACCGATGGAGTAGCCGTCATTGATCCCGTAAAAGACCAACCCTATCAAAAAGCAGATTTTATCCAGGAATTTGGTTTTGAACCGCCTTTTATTGTAGATTATCTTGCCTTGCTTGGAGATAGTGCTGATAATGTTAAGGGTGTCCCTGGTATCGGAGAAAAGAAGGCACTCTATTTAGTCCAGACGTATCAAACGATTGAAACTATTTATACTCACCTAGAGGAACTAGATCCCTCCTTATCTAGAATTTTGGCTGAAGGGAAAGAGAGTGCATTTGCTTCCAAAAAGCTGATTCAGCTCGTGCAAGTGGACCTTTCCAATGTTTCATTAGATACGTTCAAGTTGAATTTAGAGTATGACCACGCGATTCATTCTCTCTGTGATATCCATGGGTTTCAGGGGCTTCGCAAAGTGTTAACCGAAATGAAAAAAGAGGCAACAATGCCTCAACAATTAGGATTATTCTAGAGTTCTGATATCGCCTAGGTAGTTAATTCTCCCAAGAGATATTGAGTCAAGACTTCTGACACTAAATCAGCTAATAGCTCTTCATATCCAGAGACAATTTTCTTCAGATCAGCTTCCTTAAAATCTCCACTCTCTCCGAGCAATGCTTCAAAGGGAGCTACTTCTGCTGGTTTTAAAATTTCAGGAATCCTTTCCATGAGTTGAGTCTGAAAGAGGTGTCCAAGCATTTCTAGATCGATAGTAGTATCATCAGCAAATTCTGATTGGAGATAGGCGAGAGCCTCTTTTACGGTAGTAAATTTTTCCATGAGAAGAAAAGGTAAAAAATAAAATTAAGCAGCTAGATCAAAGGCATCAGTAGACACTTTTTGTTCGTTTCTTGCGATCTCATAGGCAGCTTCAAGTTCTTTCGCTACGGTAAGCTTAGCAAGTCCAGCTTTATTGGGTTGTCCTGTAGTAGGGTTTTTATCTTTATCTGTCAGTGCCATACTGCTCACAATATCACCAACCTCCTTATCCAAATTTTTACTAGGTAATCCTGATCACAAGAGTCCTTTATTTCTCCGAGCGGATTTTGCTCGGTTAGTCAATCTATTATTTCTTATCCAGTTTTTTGATTTTATTCCTCTGATATAGTTTATAATTCTGACTGCTACTTCTCTAGGAGAACCTTTATATTTTTCTTTAATATCAGCAATCACATGCAAAACGTATCTATACGTATTCATGGTCCGTTTCCCCTTCAAGACTTCTCCCATTACTGCAGTCTGAGCATCCATTCTTGCTTTCATTTCATCTTTTTCTAGTCCTTCAGGATGCTTATTCGTGTATTGCTCTTCCCATTGAGCGAATTCAGGAGCTCCGACTTTAGTCTGAATTTTATGTGAGATCATTCTAAAAAAATCTTCTACATTAATATTTTTTTTCGCTGTTTTATTCGCCGCAATATCTGCTTTCAGCTCATCCTTAAATGCTTTGATCTTTATACGATCATTGCTCTTGATCACAAATTGAGAAAGCAGAAAAACACTTTTGTCTACCAACTCTTTGTGAGTACTGGCTAAACTTTCAAAAGTATGTCCTTTCAATCCCTTGGGATTGTTCTTATCTTGTAAAAGTGTATCAACCAAATCGCTCGCCGAGTTTCTCGCAAGTTGTTTTGATTGGGAGTCAGTTTCACGATCGATGAGATTCCTAGTAGCAGGATCAAGGGTATTAGCCATAGTAGTGTAATAGTAAATAAAGAATCTTATTTAATAATACACAACGCAGGGGATTTTGTCAATTTTTCTCAGACTTTTTTCTATAAATTTTTATACAATCATCTTTCTCAGACTCATAAAATCTGTTTTTCCCGTTCACAATAGCGGAATTTCATCCAAGGTCACCACTTCCGTTATCTTCACTAAATTACTTACTCCCTCTTCACGTAAATAGGCATTCATCTGTGAAACCTCCAACGGTATCACGCTAAAAACCACAAATTTCACGCTTCCATCTCAATATTCTTTCGCCTCCAAAGCCAAGACCACAGCGTCTTCTTTCCCATATTTTCTCAAAAGTACTTCTTCTACAGCAGGCAAGGAAATCATTTCTCCCGCTATTTTCACAAACCTTTTCAATCTTCCAGAAATAAACATATAGCCCTCTTTATCTTTATATCCCAAATCTCCCGTTTTATAGTACTTTTTCTTCTCAATGATCTTAAAGGGGGACTCTAATTTCGGATCCAGATACCCTTCAAACACAAATGGTCCAGAAACATAAATCATTCCCTCAGTCCCTGTCTTGCATTCCTTGTCTGTAGTCAAATCCAAGATTTTTACTTCACCTCCCACAATCGGAAGTCAGACTGATCATTTTTTCTGCTTTGCCTTAGGTCCAAAAGGGTTTGCTGCGATGATAGGGCTACATTCCGTAATCCCGTACCCTTCTATCAAAATGGCATGGGGTGCTTTCATGGAAAATAAATGGAACAGTTCTTCTGGAGCTTTTTCTGCTCCTGTCACCGCTAAACGGAGACTAGAAATCTGATCATTATGAGCGATCGCAGAAATCCCTTTGAGAAAGGTAGGCGTAGAGGTTAAAAGCGTTGCTTTCGTGTGCTGAATGAGGTTAGCCAACATTGATGCATCATTAGGATCAGGAGTCTGTACTGCACGTAGTCCACTAACCAACGGCAAAATGGTATTCACCGTAAATCCAAAACTATGAAAGGGTGGCAAAAATGCCAACAAAATATCGTCTGTTCTGATCTCCAAAATTCCCACAGCACCTTTCAAGTCTTGTAAAATATTCTGATGAGTCAAAATGACCGCCTTTGGTAATGCCTCACTTCCTGAGGTGAAGAGTACTACCGCTTTTTCATCTAGTTTTTTAGGGAGAGAAAAAATCAGACTTTTTACCAACGCTTTGATCTTCTTCCCCAAGGATACTCCTTTCAACAGTTCCTCAAAAAAGGTCATATCATACTTCTTCAGCCACGGGGTCTGAATTTTTTTGTAGAAGGAGCCTGCTGTCAAAATTACACTCACTTCCTGCGATTTTACACAGTGAGCGAAGGCTTCCTCCGACTGCGTCCAATTCAGCATCACGGGAATCTTTTCCGCCAAATAACAGGCAATAATCAAGAGCGAAGTCGCTGATAAGGACGGCAACATAATCGCTACATTCTTTCCTGGAAACGAGCGGAGAATATCTGCAATCAAATACGCTTTGATTAGAAAATCTTTCGAAGATTGTACTCCAAAAAGCTGATCATAAGACACGGACTGATTATTCAGCCTTTTAAAATTACTTTTCATGACGGAAAGAATGGTTGCATGTTTATCTACTTCCTTATTCAGAAAAACCGACAAGAGTTTCGCATTCTCTTCAAAATCCCGTTCACATGGCTTCAATTCTTCCACGTAGGGGCTTTTTCCCATTGCCATCAGTATCACATCTCCCACAGATTTCAGATCGAGCAAGGGGGGATTAGAGGCTCAGGAAAATGCTACCGCTACCGAACTTTTCAGTTCAGCCATATCCAAACTATCAAAAAACAGATCCAAAACTAAATTCGTATCTAGACTGATCTCTCCAGTAAAATCAGGCTTAATCGTTCTAATTTTCTCTTCTACAAAACGTAAGGTCTCTTTTGGGTATTTCAACGTAGAATAATCCACTTTTTTTCTGAGGGTATCTATCGCTCCCTCAATTTTACTCGGAGCGTGATGGTGTAAAACCGTGTTGTAAAACCATAATCCTGAAGTATACTGAATCTGCTCCTCTCCAGAGGCATTGTAAATCTTTTCGAGTTGCACATTGAAGTAATCAATTCCCTCTTCCTCTGCCTGGGTGAGATTGTTAGTAGCGTCAGAAAGCTGAATGCTGATTTTTCTTTTCGGAGTAAAGACAAAAAGGTTGCACAAGAGCAAAAATCCTCCTTTACACAGAAACCACGTGAAAGAAGGAGATTTCCCATCCCAAGCAAAAGAGCTACGAGATCCCCAGAGTCCACGAATCGTCACCGTGATAAATTTGGTTCCTTTCGGAGCATGCTGAGTAGCATAGAAAGCAGACTTTTTCCCAATGATAGATTGATATCCTTGCCTAGCTAGTCCTCCTTGCGGGTAAAGCAAAACATGTTCTCCACGATTCAAGGCATCAGAGAGATGTTGCATCATTTCTTGAGCGTTTTCTGTGCTTCCTTGATCCTGATCAAATTGATCTACAGGCACCGTCCCTGCGATTTTGAAGAGCGGTTTGAGGAAAGGATTATTATAAAATCTTTTGGTTGCCACAGGATGAAGGCGAATTTGCTTCCTCAAAAAACTATAGATAATCAGGGGATCTACCAATGCTATATGAGCGGGCATCACCAGATAAGGTCATTCTCCTTCCAAAAATTCAAGTCCTTTGATCTCTACCTGATAACGAAAAGAGAGCAACCAACGAAAAAATCTTGCGATCAGCGAAGTCATAATGTAAAAAAGGGATAAAACTCCCTTTCTCTATATGAAAACGTCCGAAAATAGCAAGCTTTTTTATTCAGATTTTTTTATTCTACTTTTTCTCCTTTTTCGTTTCTTCCTTCTCGAAATCTAGGATCAGTATTTACCTGTTGCAAAAATTGCCCAAGGTATTCTCTTTTTGCTACCGATTCCGCTAGGCGAAGCTCAGCCTGACGTATTAAATGGTCAATCATTTTCTGAATATTATCTCGATGTTTCCTCTTATCGGTCAAAGTTCTTATCTTCTGGGTAGTTCTTCCTACCTCTTGTGCAAAAAGTGCAGAAAACTGTTTCGTATAGTTTTCCATATTGGTGAGTACTTCCTCTAATTCTTTTGGATTATGGAGTACCTCTTGAATTCTTCTGGTTTCTGTGATGAGGTTGCTATGTTCTTCTTCAATTCTTTCAATTTGTTTTCCCAAATTTTCCCATTCTTCCCATAAGGTATTTTTTAGCTGAATCTCCGTTGTAAAGACTTCCAGAGCAGGAGCATCTCCCGTATAGGATTTGAGATGAGGCTCTGCATATAAAAATCCATTGCGACGAGATCTGAGATAGAGTTTTTCACCTTTATCATTACTAAAAGTCAGAATTCTATCATTGCTGATCGCTTTGTCATGTTGGTGATTCACCACATAGTCAGGCATCGCTATTTTTGGATGAGCTCGTGAAAAAAGATCGGTAGTATAGGTCTCTAATGCCTTATAAACTTGGCTCCCATCAATACGGAGTTTTAGATGAGAAAAAAGTGCCTGTTTAAATTTTTCCGTTCCCTCTGGGGTCATGATTTCCTCTACCAAAAGTGCTTTTTGAGGGAGAGAATATCCTTTCTGCGTAGTGCCGTGCAAGAGAAAATCCATCAAAGTTGGCACCTTTTCGAGACCTTCGGGATTCAAGGGGAGATATTGCTGGTTGATCACTCTTCTTTCTGCTTTAGTCTGTCCATTCGCAGTAAAATTTTCTCCATAGCCTCGCACCACCTTCAAAATTTCCTCAATATCATTACCTTTGGCTCTATTGGCTTGATGTTTGGTGTGATCTAGCATTGCCGTATCCATCGTAATAGCTCAGTTTTTTACTCCTTGCTGGATCTGCTCTTTTTGGCGAGCGATAAAAGCATTTTTATGTTGCTGATACTGTTCGGGCATCGCAGTAGGGGAGTGGATCGCGGGGATCAATTGTTTCTGAGCAAAAAGCAAAATGATAGCTTTATTCCATGCGGTGATGTCTTTTTTAATATTAAAGACTTCTTTGATCCTAGCTTTCAAAGGTTCAGAAAGTTTGACTACGGTTTGCTTCATCCCGCTTTTTCGAGCTATTTCTTCTGTTCAGAGTTGATCAATATTTTTTCCCTCTTGGAAAAAAGTAATAAAATCTGCATCATTGGCGGTAAGGAGCTTCTGCTCAAGTGACGTGTTTTCAAGTGACATTTTTCTTTGCTAAGAAAATAAATATAACATAGTATACATATATAAAATAAAAAAGCAAGAGATTTTAAAGAGTGAATATAATATTATACTTGACTTTAGATATATATATCGTTATATATTAAGGATAAATAACAATAAAATAATTATTAAAAACAAAAGTTATGGGAACATTAATTGGATTAATTATTGCAGGGATCTCTGCAATTGGCTGTCTTTATCTACTCCTACAGTGTAGGAGATTTAAAAAGAATGGGGTCACACTTTCACATGGAGGAGATAAAAGTATTACAAATTTGATAATCTTTTTTTCGGGAGCTTTTCTTTATGGAGTATTAGTGTGGATATTCTCAATTTGTACTGGTCTTCCTCTATGGGGTAATCTTTTAATTTCACTTGGAGTTGCTTGGGTTATTTGGTGGGTAATAGCACTTATTGGTGTAGGGCTTTTCTCCCTAGGAGAATATCTGCTAAAATTACTCTCAGAGATACAAAAAGCAAATAAGGAAATTCAGGAAAAGAAAAGAAACAAATCTGAAAAATCAACAAATTAAAAACAAAAAAATTATGGGAACAGTAATTGGATTAATCATCATGGGACTTGCTATAATTGTAGGTCTCACCTCTCTCCTTTTTTATAGGAGATTTAAGAAAAATGTCGCTACTATCTCTTATGACAAAAAGAAAACAATAGAAAAAGCGATAGAGCAGGCAGAAGGATATCTTTGGACTAGTGTGGCATTCCTTGTCTATGGAATCTCCGTCTGGGCACTCGACGGTGTTGCTTGTCCGTGTAGTAGTGGTGGAGAGCCAATGTCTATATGGGGAAACCTTTTCTGGTCAATATTAGTGACGGCAGGTGTTGCAATTGGAATCTTTTTAGCCTATGTAATAGGTTATGAGCTCCTTTACAAGATCTTATACAAAGACGTCATAAAGGAAAGTCTTTCTAAGATAAGTGAAGCAAGCAAGGCGATCAAGTGGGAGAAAACTGAGAAAAAATCAACAAGCAAAAAGTAAACAAAATGGGAACAGTAATTGGATTGATCATCATGGGACTCGCTATAATTGCAGGTCTCATCACTCTCCTTTTTTATAGGAGATTTAAGAAAAATGTTGCTACTTCTTCTGATAAAGAGAAGGAAGCATTGAATGATTCTTTAGGAGAACTAGAAACCTATTTGTATGTATGTGCAGGATTCCTTTTCTACGGAATATCAGTATGGGCGTTAGATGGAGTTGCATGCCCCTGTAAGAGTGGGGGTGAACCCTTTTCTTTGGGTGCAAATCTTCTACTATCAATACTCATTGCACTAATTGGAGTTGGTGTAATGTGGTTGCTTTATGGTTTACTTTATGAGCTTTTATACAAATCTTTGAAAGAAAGTCTCTCTAAGGTCAATAAAGCGAACGAAATGATAACCAAAAAGAAGCAAAAAGAGGCGAACAAAGAATCTAAAAAGGAGTAAAGAGCATTTCTTTACAAAAAAAGTCTGGCATTTTTGATCAGGCTTTTTTGCTATCTCAACTTGATAATAGTGAGAGAAACACTATACTAAATCCATCATGTCACAAGCTGTCCTCTTCGATCATAACCAACTTTCCTCTCGGGCAAAAGCTCATTCACTTCCTGCTTTCAAAGTGAAACAGATTTTTTTTGAACTCTTTAAAAATCAACATATTCACTACGAAGAGATGACGACTCTTTCCAAAGACTTAAAAGCTGACTTAGCAGAACAGTTTTCTCCACTTTCTTTGACCGTCACTGAAACCGTAGAAGCCGATGCTACCACGAAATTTGCTTTCCAAACCCATGATGGACATCTCGTTGAGGCGATTTTGATGTTTCACTGGCAGGATGAAAAGTACCAGGTTGCAGGTCAACAAAGAAAGCTGAATCGTATCACGCTGTGTATTTCTTCCCAAATCGGATGCCCCGTGAATTGTCTATTCTGTGTGACGGGAAAACTAGGATTTACGAGAAATCTGAGCTGGGACGAGATTATTTCTCAGATTTTGTATGCTAATCGGTATATCAAAAACCGCTTCTGAAAAAAGGAAGACGGTACACTTCGAGCCGTTCGTAATGTGGTGTTTATGGGGATGGGGGAGCCATTGCTCAATTATGAAAATGTCGCCAAAAGTGTCGAAATGATGCTTGCTCAAGACAGACTCTCCCTTGGTCGTAGACATGTGACGATCTCCACAGCAGGAATTATCCCAGGAATAAAAAAGCTGATTGAAGATCAGATTGAGGTGAAATTGGCAATCAGTCTCCACGCTCCCAATCAGGAACTCAGAAACCGTATTATGCCCATTGCGAAAGCCTATCCTTTGGATCAGCTGATGGAGACGATTGATGACTATGTTCAAGCTACAGACAATAGGATTTTTTACGAGTACATCATGATCAAAGGCATTACCGATCTCCCTGAACTTGCCCATCAGCTGGCAGATCTGCTTCGTGGAAAGCTAGCTCATGTGAATTTGATCCCCTACAATGCCAATCCCGTTATCGATTTCCTAGAATCGGACGCGAAGAGTATTCAGCTTTTTAAAGCTATTTTAGAAAAAGGCTGACTGACGGTGACCGTGCGTGAGAGTATGGGGCGTGAAGCGAAAGGGGCTTGTGGGCAGTTGTGATATGAAAAGGTGAAGAAAGAAGGATAGAAAAAAGGATGTCACTAATGATTCATTAGTTGGCATCCTGTTTAGTTAGGCAGAGCAGATTATTCCTTGATACTCCATGGGATATTCCCGATAATCTCCCCAGCGAAGTAGAGAGAGAATCCGAAATTTTCCCCCTGATTGGTAATCCCAAGAAGATAATAGTCTTCATCTTCACCAAATTTTTTTAATTGCTCGATTTCGGGGCTTGAAGGAGCTACAGTCTTAATAAACCTTGGTCGAGATGATCCCATAAAATGGAGATTCTCACTTGTCGCTTCAGGTAAAGATAGGTAAAATTTGGAATAATCCTTTACATCCATCGTTACCTGAGCAAACTCTCGTTTTTGCTTTTTCGGCAAGAAGATTTCCTCAATGAGGAAAATATTTTTTTCCCTGCTTACGGTACCAAACCATAGGATCATGTTTTCTCCTTGTTCTCTTGTAATCGCCTGCATTGCATTATAGGCGGTTTTTGCTATCTCAATACGATAGCCATTTTTTGTTGTTGCCATAATTTTGTTGTTTATTTTATTTATTTGCAAGTTCATTATAATTATTTATATACTAAAGTCAATAGAAAATTCAAAAACAAAATGTGAAAATAAATAATTTAAAAATCTGTTAAAATAGTAAGATTAAAAAAGGACGTTGCTAATGCTACATTAGTTAACGTCCTGAGGGTTGGAGGAGGCTTACTCCCCCTTGTTTTTTTTGATACTCCACGGGATATTATCAATAATCTTCCCATCTATGTAGAGGGAAAATTTGATTTCTCCAACTTTATTGGTGATGCAACGAATATGATATTCGCTACGTTCTCCCAATACCTTAAGTAGCTGATTATCAACTGGAGTGGGAATGATCTCATCTCTGCCCTGAGAGATTCCCAGAAAGTGGATTTTATTCCCATCTCCGTCAGGCAGAGTTCTAAGAAACCTAAGAAATTCCTTTGATTTCAGCTTTACTCCTGAGGGAGTGTCTTCTTGATACTCCAAGAATACCTTGGTGATTAGGAAAGTATCTTCCTTCCTTTTCACCAGACCAAACCAGAGAATTCGATTTTCTGCCTGTTCTACGAATCTTTTCATACGGTTGCAGGCACTTTTTGCGATTTCAATGCAGTAGCTTGTTTTTTTCATATCTTTTTTATTTATAGATTATATATAATTATCTTACATAGAAAGTCAAGACGAATAAGTAAGTTATGTGATAAGATAATTAAAAAAGACGTTACAGGTATTCCCATAACGTCTTTGATAAATATTAACTTTTACCAGCCTCCAGAGGCACCTCCACCTCCTGAGCTTCCACCTCCACCAGAATAAGATGAACCTCCACTGGAGTAATCTCCACTAGAAGATCCTGATCCTGCACCCATAATGCACATGTAAAGGATCCAATAACAGGCAACGCCACCGAAGAGTCCAAATACTACACAAAGTACCATTGGTAAAGCTTCTGACGGTCCAAAGATATTCCACCAAATAATAGGGGCTAAAAAAGCATCTATTATTCCGGAAGTCCAAGCACCTCTAGCTTTCCCAAATCCTCCGAAGAGTCCAAGAAAAGCTCCTATAGCGGCTAGTATCAAAAGATAGGTTAACGCCTTGCTTTCCTTTTCCTCTTTTTCTACTTGGGCTTGAGCTTTTTCAGGATCTTCTAAGAAAGAAATGATCCGTGAAACTGCTTTATTTAGTCCTTCGTAGTAGTTTTCATCTTTGAATTTTGATTGGATGTCCTCCCGCAAGATTCGTCCACACACCGCATCTGTAAGAATAGGTTCTAACCCATATCCTACTTCAATGCGACTTTTATGGTCCTTCATAGCGAAGAGGAGTAATACTCCATTATCCTCACCTTTTTTCCCGAGCTTCCAGCTTTCGAATACCTTTACAGCAAATTCCTCAATCGTTTCACCCTCTAAACTAGCAATCAGAAGAATAACAATCTGATTTTTAGTACTTTTTTCTTGTTCTGCTAGTTTTGCATCCAATTTAGAGAGGTCACTATTGGAAAGGGTCTTTGAATAGTCATTGACCCTTCCCTTGAGTTGAGGCACTTGGATAGAGGCACTTGCTCCCCAGGAAATAATTCCTGAGAGAATCAATAGTAACCACAACTTTTTCATAGTGGTTGCTTATTAGAATTCTACCTTAGGAGCTTTATCTGCCCCTTCTTCGGCTTTAAAGTATTCTATCTTCTTAAAACCAAATATCTTAGCTATGATAATTCCAGGAAAGTTTTCTATAGATTTGTCGTAAGCGTTAGCTACTACATTGAATCTATGTCGTTCCGTATTTATTCTATTTTCCGTTCCTTCTAATTGGTCTTGAAGGGCTTGGAAATTAAGATTTGCTTTCAATTCCGGATATTGTTCTTGAACGACCATTAACCTGCTGAGAGCTTGGGAGAATTCTCCTTGAACTTTTTTCTGAGCTTCAGTAAACGCTTGCAGTTGTTCCGGAGTTGCATTGCTTGGGTCTATAATGATAGACGATGCTTTAGCCCTGGCTTCAATAGCTCCCGTCAAGGTGCCTTGTTCATGAGTAGCATATGCTTTTACGCTTGCCACTACATTTGGAATAAAATCATTCCTCCTTTGATAAGAAGTTTGTACATGTCCCCATTGTGCTTCCGTGTCTTGACGACCATTTACTAATCCATTATAGGATCCAACTCCCCAGAGGATAGCAATAAAGACTAATCCCCAAAAAACATAACTACCTTTAAATTTAAAATTTCCCATTTTGTTTATGTATTTATTTTTTTTTGCTACTCACTTATGGCTTTTCGCTAACTCCGTTTTTTTACTTTTTTCTTGTTTTTTTGTGATTAGAAGCGACGACCAGCACCGCCACCTCCAAAATGTCCACCTCCAGTACGGATTCCTCCTCCAGAGTGATGACTATGTGAAGAATAGTACTGGCTATGACTTCTTTGTTGAGCTACATCAGCCTCTCTTTTTGCCTTTCGTGCTGCTTCCCTTTTCTCTTCCGCATCATCAATATCGCTTTGGGCAAATTGATAAGCTTTACGAGCTAATTGAAGAGCGGAAGTTAAGAGAGTAAAGAGGATGATCCAGTTTACTAAATTATTCCCAGCCAACTGTTCCCCTTGGTGAAATTTCGATTCAGCATCAGTAAGAAGTTTTTTGGTGGAAGATTCAATATCACTTCCTCCATTTCTGATCTTGCCTTGTGCTTTCGCAATTTCAGCAGGCAGAGTTTTTAACAACTCCTCAATTTTCGTTTTAGCAGTTGCGATCTCTCCCAACTTCTTATCGGGAGCAGAGCAGTACTCTTGAATGGTGTGGATGTGCTTGGAAGCCTCATCCAGCCCTTCCTTTGCTTCATCAAAGTGTTGCACAGACATGCTGTTGTCTTCTTCAGCTTTTCCCACCAAATTGTTCATCTTTCCTTCCAGAGTGGCTAATTTCAGCAAATTGCTCTCCACTTCTTCCCAATTTTCTTTGGGATGTTGTTTGAGACTTTGCAGAGATTTCATAGCTTTTTCTTTTAGATCCGGCAGTTTTTCTTGGAACGATTTGATCGTTCCCAGATTTTGTTGGTTGCTCTTAGGCAAGGCGAGAAACGTAGATAAGAGTGTTATTCCTCCACTAATCTTTTGAATTAGGGCAGAAGTCTGCTCAACGATTTCTCTGTCTTGATTTTTCCCTTCGAGTCCTTTGATCTGATCCAAGGAGCTTTTCAGAGTGGCATGCTTTTGGGGATAGTCAGTCAGAAAGAAGTCAGCTTTTTGCTGTTTTTCATATTCTGTTTTAAACCCCTGCAAATCCTTCTCTGCTTGTGCTACTTTTTTGGGAGCTTCGTCTTTATATCGTTGGATTTCTCCTTCGATTTTTTTAACGCTAGCCTCCCAAGTCGGAAGTTTCTGGTTGATAGCTTTGAGTTCATTCAGATCCTTTTCAGCTTTTACCAGATCTTTCTTGAGCTGGTTTGAGAATCCCTCATTCAGGTCATAGCCTCTTTCCGCGATCTCTGTCATCTTTGCCTTGGCTTGTTTGTACTCACTTTTAGCCCAGGTAGGATAGTCTTTGAAGTCCCATTCTTGGTCTTTACACTGAGAGCAGAATTTTTTCTGAAGCTCATTCCAAAGATTGAAAGCTGCTTTAAATTCTTTTCTCAGTTTTTTCCGTTTTCGATAAGCTTCCCATTTCCTGCGAATCCATTTGCACAAGGCGATAATCATACCGGTAATCCCTGCTAATCCAACAAGTGAAGCAAGGATTCCTCCGATTGCCTTCAAGGTTTCTCTTCTTTCAGCTTCCTTTTGTAAGCGAAGCTCTTCCCGCTGTTGCCAAGCATCATCACCTAATTCTGCAATGATTCCCGCTACAGTTTCCTTGATAGCTTTTGTAAAGTCTCCATGTTTAACAGAGGGAATAAAGTACTTATCAAGCAATTTACCTGCCCCCATATCCGTAAGATAGGGTTCTAATCCATAGCCAGTAGCTATGAAGACATCGCCAGTTTTCGCGGAAAAAAGTTTGTCTAAGGCTGATCGCTTGTATTTTACCACAAGGAATACAATACCGTTGTCCAGCTCCTTTTTCCCAACTCCCCAAGCTTCTCCGATTTGAGTAGCGGCATCTGCCGCTTCTATTCCATCCAGATCATCCAGGATTACTACAGCGATCTCAATACTAGATTTCGCTTCAAAGTCTCTCAGGGACTGTTCCAGGGTCTCTTTATCGGAATTGTTGAGCAATCCGATGTAATCATTAACCAACCTTTGTTGATAGGCAGGCGTTTTGAACTTTGCGTAGCTCCCACTCACAAAGAAGAGTAAGCACGCAATAATTACAATACTTCTTTTCATTTCAATTTTTTTTATTTATGTTTATTACTATTTTATTTCTGAGAAGTTTCCTTCTCAGGGACGAGTATATATATATCGATATAAAAGTCAAGTCGAAATGAAAAAATAATAACCCCTTGAAATCACAGTAGAGAACAGTATATTTCAGTCAGTCTTTTAGTTCTTTTTTAAATCCCATGAAATTCGTCACAGGAAATCATCACAAACGAGCAGAAGCCAATGCCATAGTCGGCGGAAATTTGGAAATGGTGTCCATAGATCTTGTAGAAATCCAGTCCATAGACGTGGTAGAGGTCATCTCTCATAAAGCGAAAGCTGCATATGAAGCCCTTGGAGAGCCCGCTTTATGTGAAGACGTTGGACTGATCTTCGATGCTTGGAATGGCTTGCCTGGAGCACAAATTAAACGATTTATGCAAACGGTGGGCAGAGAAGGGATCCTAAAAATGCTTTCTGGATTCGATGATCGCTCGGCTCGTGCGGTATGCTGTGTCGGACGATACGATGGGCAAAAAGTACATTATGTTTTGTGAGTCTGTGAGGGGAGTATTGCGATGTCGGTAAGAGGGGAGAGTGGATTTTGATTTGATCCGATTTTCATCCCTCATGGACAGGAGCAGACCTTCGCAGAAATGCCAAAAGAAGAGAAAAATCAGATTTCTCACAGATATTTGGCTTGGAGTCAAGTAAAGGAGCTGATATAGAAAGAAAAAAATCAGCAAAGAAAAAGACTACTGAACAACATTTCAATAGTCTTATTTTCAAAGAGTGTTCACTCTTCAGAAGCAAGGAGGTATTTCTTGTTCGTCTGGTAAGTCATCCCATTTTTTCAGGAGTCTAGTGAGCTCCGCTGTGCTCTTTGCAATCTCATAGACCGATTTATCGGGAATTTGATGCATCCTTGCAAGTTTGTTCTTTACAAGTAGTTCGATGTCTTTTTTCTCTGGCTCCTTCTGGTCAGTTTTTGATGCTGCCCAAGCCACAAGTCCTCCAAGAAAAGAGATTAAAAGGAGGATAAAGCACGCCCACCAACCAGAAATATCTGGTTGTCCCCCTCCTATAGACATAAAGAACCATACCATAAGCTCTAGTACAAAAATACAAAGTCCTGCTACGATGCCAGTTCCGAACCTGTCGGCATCAACAAATCTCTTCCATTCTTTTACGAGCTCTTCTTTCAACAATTCATCCCTCTGGGTGGATGAAGATTTTTTTCTTTGTTCAATTTTAAGTACTTTCATATCAATTAATTTATTGTTATTTTTTTTGTAAGTATACGTATATGTATATGAAAAGTCAAGAGATGTTTTGTATAACTTAAAAACGAAGTCTATTGGTCGTTAGTCTCCGTGATATCAAGATTGTCACTCTCAAGTCCGCTTGTTTCAGAGGGTGCAACTTCTGCTTCAGCTTTTTCTTCCTGAGTGTTTTCTTGTTCAGCCTTTTCTACTTCTTGGATATCGGCTTCTACAGCTCCCACATTTTCCGTAGTAAGCTGTTCATTGGGAGTTTGTTCATTAGTGGTCATGAGGGTATCGGTTCAAAGTAAAATATCGTCAGGGATCTCATTTTCATGCATCTTCAGCACGCCGAAATACACGACTAAAGAGAGAAAATACAGACAAATCCCTCGAATACTGATTTTGAAGAGTTTAGCTTTTTGATTGATGATTTTCACATTCTCTTGATAAGATATTTTAAGCGTAGCGAGGGTATCTTTGCGAACTTCTTCGATTTTTCCATCAGGTCGAAAATCATCAGCTTGAGCCTCAATATTAGGACCGTTATAAAAAGGTCTACTCTGGAGAATACTGATATAAAGGATGATGACAATCGCCCCAATCAGCAGAGAAATCAGCATTAAAATTCAGCTGATATCCGTACTATCAAATTTCCAATTGAGGAAAAAGTTAATCACGAAATATCCTTCTACAGCTCCCATCAACGTCAGAAACCGCTGAGCCTTCTGATCGATTCGATTGTAATGGGTGTAGTGAATTTCGAGGATTTTTCGTGCACTCTCAATGAGTTGTTTTTCTACTTGAGATTGGTTTTCTTCCATGCGGTAGAGAGATAGAGATAAAATGCTGATATTATTCTTCCAGCGACAAATTATATCCAGAGACTCTGAACTTCTTTTCTCTCCCCATTTCTGTCTTAGGAATCTCAGAAAGGAAAGTAAAACTTCCATTCTTGGGTCTTCGGAGTTCATCAATATCGGTAAATGATTTGAAACTTCCCCCGAAAATGGACAGTAGTGCACTAATAATGGTAAGATGATGAGAGACGATCAGAATATTTTTGTATTCTTCTTTTTGATAGATTTTGGATAAGAAATTTCTCGTTCTTTCATTTACTGCTACTTGAGATTCTCCTCCCTCTGGTGCGGTATAGTAATGTAATTGATCCCTCTGTTTCTGAGTGAGTAAATGCGTAGCATTCTTTTTCCCATCCAAATAGTCTCTCACATAGTTAGGAGCCACATTTCCTCCATGATCTCTTTCTCTGATTCTTTCCTCAATTTTTATCGCGATATCTCTCCCATTAAAAGATCCTAAAATCAGATCACGTAATTGCTCTTCTTCGGTAAGTTTCCCTAAATCTATATCCAATCCTTTTACGTCTTTGAGTAAATAATTCGCGGTGAGTCTGGTCCTCAAATACGGAGATATATATATCAGATCTGGAAAAATCTCAGGATGTTGTTCCACTAATTCCGCATACAGCTTTCAAAGCTTTTCTCCTTGCAGTTTCCCTTGGTCTGAAATATCTGTTTCGTAGTCTATTCCTACTTTCTCAAAAAAGTCTTTCAAAAGTACCTGAGCAAGCCTTTCTTTTTCTTGAGGATCGATCTCTGGCTTCATAAATTGGATATAATCAGGATTCTTTTTTATCAGTTCTTTATACTCATTATATTTGCTTTCTAAATGTCTGATAAAGGTGATATGCCTAGTCTCAGGAATCTCATCATTCAGCAGTTTCATGGATAAATTCTGAATGCTCTCGGTGTCGAGAATAGCTAATAACGGTTTCTGTAAAGCTCAGGTATAAAGTTTCATTTGTTCACCAAGATTAATGGGTTCTTTTGGGAGATTTTGAAGGAGTTGCATGGGTCTAAGAGGTTGAAATATAAATTGACAGTTTATTATTATGACCACCAATACAGCGTTCCCACAATATACACTGCTAATACGATCATCAGCAATCCTACCACCAAATGAATCAGTTTAGTATTCTTATTTTTGAATTTCCCCACTTTCTCAGCGGTTGTATATCCCAGTCCAATCAATAATGCGATGAGTACCATAGGAAGCACGAAGACCAGATTATATACCGTTAAATAGACATATCCCCAAAGGTTGAGGGTTTGACTTTCCGCACTGAGATATCACAGAATCGTTAAATACGGACCAGAACTACAAGGGAGTAAGAAAAGGCTGACAATCACTCCAATGACGAATGCTCCAGCAGGGGAGGTGACACTTTTGGTGATTTTCATCATTGCAGGTCTTCGAGAAAGAGGCACTTCCATCACGAACCCTTTTCCATATCGAAAGTAATCCTTCAAATTCGCCAATCCGACCAGCAGTCCGACTATCCCCACAATTCGTTTTAACCAGAAGAGGCTTTCAAGGTTTCCCAGCAATTTCAAGACCCCCATTCAGAGGAGAAAATACGTAATAAACACCGCTAATGCAAAGAGTAATCCCGCTTTTAACGCTTTTTTCTTATCTCCGCTCTTGCTGAGAATACTGGTAAGGAGGAGGAGCATTACTGCGAATGCACAGGGATTGATACTATCTCCCAGAGCAGCAAGTAGCAAGGGTCAGAAAAATCAGAGTCTTTTTGAGAGAGAGGTTTCAGTGGTCTTTGTGGGAGTGATGTCATTATCTGCGGAAGTGTCTGAGATACTGGCTATTTCTTCCGTACCTGCCGCAGGCAGTATCTCTTCCTGTGCAAAGGTCCCTCCCAGAGAGAGGGGAAGCGTGAGTAAGAGTAGAAGGAGAGGTTGCTTCGCTAATGCCCGCAAGGACCATCAGATTTTTTTTATATGTTGCATCTAGAATATCAAAAAGAGATAAATTATTCAGCGGAAAGTAGTTTGATCTGCTCTTCCAATTCTGTAAAGTGATCAATAGCTTCTGCTTCACCCAGCAAGGTACTTTCTGTGCCATCTGTATGCTGTACGATGATGAAAGGGGTTCCTACTTGATTTAAAGGCACTCCAAGTCTTTCTGCTTCACTGAGCAGTTCTTGTCTATTTGTTTCGTTCATCTGTACTTCCTTTGGTACGATGTTTATTCGTTGGTCGACTCAGCTTTTTTTAAGGTAGTCCTCCACTTTTTTACAATGACTACAAGTCTGTCCGTAATAATAAATATAGGTGTTATCATTGATCTTTTCTTCATTCGTAGGAGAGGTGAGATTGGTATCGCTAGGTCAGGTACCACAGGCGATAAGAAAAAGGGGAAGGCTGAGTAAAAGTCCCATGAGGAGAATTCTTTTTGTGAGTTTCATAGAGGAGGGGAGATAAAATAAAGAGAAATCATATAATACAATGGTATCATAGTAATTTTATCTTTTTTTTCAAGTATATTTGAGTCCGAATGGAGCAATAGGGGAAAAATAAAAATCCATTGATATGTACATAAAAATAATTATAGTATCAATAATAAAAATCATTAAAATAAAAAAATATGAAAACACTTATTACTATCTACACTATTTCAGCGTTGTTGATGTTTGTGGTGGCTTGTATCAAGTCAACTAAAAACAGAAAACACTTTCATGGAGGTTTATTGACGGCATTTATCCCTGTACTAAATACCTTCTGGGCAGTGAAACTTCTCATCATAACCTTTAAACAACTTCGGTCATTTGGCTTATAGCTAAATGACCGTTTTTTTACTCAGCTTTTTTTTGCTTTTTTTTCATTTCTGACTATACTTACAATACTTTTACTCTTTACTCTTACGAATATGGCAGATATGAAAAAAGTAGAACAGGTGGTGCAAGATATCAAAGACATCAAAATCCAATGAGCGACAAATATCGCGAAAGCAGCATTTCAAATCCTTATCGATGAATTGGATCGCCAAAAATTTACAACGATTGTGGAAGTACAAGAATTTCTGCTCCCTGCGATGGATTTTTTCGAAAAAGCACGTCCCACCGAACCGATGATGTTTAATGGGATGGCATATATCAAAGACCAGATAAAAAATACTGATCTACCTCTAACGGATTTCCTCCACAATGCATCTGAGGCAGCGAAATGCTATCTCGGGATGATTACCGATACTGCCAAAAAAGCGATAGAAAACGGTATCTGATTACTGAATTATGGAGATTCTGTCCTCACTCACTGCCATTCTTCCTCTGCGGTCAAAACCATTATCGCCAATAAGGCAGGAGGAAAAGATTTTCTCGTTTATAATACCGAAACGCGTCCTCTTTACCAAGGGCACAAAACAGCCAAAGACTTCTTAGATGCTGGGATGAAAATCACCATGGTGGTAGATAGCTCTGCTCCCTTTATTTTAGATCCCCATAATCCCTTTGGATTGAATATTAATGCGGTGATCATCGGATGTGATGCAATAAAATTAAACGGTGATGTGATCAATAAAGTAGGAAGTTATAGTATCGTACATGCAGCTTATGACAATAAAATTCCTATCTATATCGCAGGGAATCTCCTAAAAACCGATGTTCGTGATAGTATTCAAATAGAAACGAGAAGCTGATCAGAAATTCGAGAAGACAGACCAGAGGGGATTGATATTATCAATTTTGCTTTCGATCAAGTGCCAGAAAAATATATTACAGGAATTATTACCGAATTTGGAGTGATTAAACCAAATGAAGTGCGTGAAGTCGTGAAAAAAGAATATCCATGGATGAAATAAGTATTTATTTAGTAAGGTTATATCATGGCAAACTACGAAGTAGAAAATAATTTCGATAAAAATCTGGGATCTTTCCTAGAGACCTTTATTATCCAAGAAAAACAGTCTTTAATCAATAATCTCTCCGGTACTAAGGAAGATGTCGCAGAGTTTGATGAAGATTTACAGAAATTCAAACAGAGAGAAATCGGATTTTACAATTTGGTTCTGTCTAAGCTTCATGAGTATGTAGGAGAAAATACAGAAAATATCCCAATCTACCTCTTCTTTGATATTGATGAAACGATTGCAAAACTAGATTTTAACTGAGCAGAAACTATCAGACCTTCCTTGAAATTTCTTCTTTCCACTCTAAAACAGCAATATCCTACAATCCATTTTGCTTTGTGTTCTGCAAGGTGAGAAAAATATGTACAGAAATTTATGGAGGAGTATCCAGAGTATTGATTTGAGGTAGCTTATTCTTCCCGTAAACTCTCCAATGATCCTATAGATAAATCTTGGGGAGAATCCTTTCCTACGTGACATCACAATAAAGCCCATGCCATGGTTAAGATCGCTAAGAAATACCCGTCTTCGATTTGTATTTTGGTGGATGATGTTATTTGAAAACCCTTTGAAGATAAAAAAATGGGAATCCCTATAAGAGAATTTATATTTAATGGATATCCTAAAGCTCGATGGTTGATGTAAAGAAATAAAAAAAGAAATATAAAAATGGACTTGACTTT
This sequence comes from Candidatus Peribacteria bacterium, assembly GCA_031261265.1. The sequence goes on along the minus strand of JAISKI010000065.1, from coordinate 6,254 downwards.
ACGATATATATATGTATACTGGAAAAACAAATAAAATAAATAATAAAAACAAAAAAAAGTTTTCTTATGAAAAAAATCATTTTTTTTATCGCGACGGTAATGTCGCTTGCAGTTCTCTTCTCTTCCTGCAAACACAAAGAAGAAGAAAGAATCGACGCCATTTACGGTATGGATCCAGTGTCCTCATCGTTTATAGAAGGGGTTGATTATCAAGCCTATCGTGGTTTGGATTCTTTGGGAAGAGTCCAGTGGTTAAATGAACACCGCGAACAGCTGACCCGCAATATCTTGAAAACCTACCCCTGCATTGAGTACGGAAAAAGGATCAAGTTTGCTATCATCAACGGTAAGGCTGATAGCATCCAATCGGGTGATGGTTATGTCTACGATGCAGCTGTTCATTACGACATTCAAGTAAAAATTACTGAAGGATGTCATGTGGGAACATGGTTGTTAGCATGTGAGAACGGGATGTTAAAAGGATTCAATGGTTCCTCTTTAGATGGTGGAACAGGATCAAATCTGGTTATCATCCAGCCTGGAAAGGGGATTGCTCATTATCTTCCAGATAATGAATGGAAAGAATGGACTTCCCTCCTCAATGTTCCCATAAAGAACAAGAAGACTGGAAAATTTACTCCACCTCAGACCTATAAAGAGTTTTTAGGAGTCTGGGAAGGTAAATTATTTTCCTACGACGAGCTGAATCTCGACGCAAGAACGGTTCGGAATAAAAACGGACAGTTGGTTGATTTTCCCAGGAGAATAGCCGAAACAGAAAAAGCTAATGCAAAAACAAAGACCAAGACAAAAGCCCAGCCTTCGAAAAACAAGAAAAAGTAGGAATACCTGCTTTACTATGAAAACATAAAATCCCAGAGAATAATCTGGGATTTTTAGTTTATCCGCACATATTATCCTATAAACGGTACATTCACTCCCCAAAAGACCACTAAATCTTTCACAATAATCACTATCCCAAGCAACAGCAACAGATAAAAGAAAAACGCATTTACATATCCTTCGTATTGAAAATACTTTTCAGGCTTCCAACGGAAAATTGCTTGAAGAATGATCCCGAGCCCTCTCCCTCCGTCCAAAGCGGGAATCGGCAAAATATTGAATATCGCCAGAGCGAGGGAGATAATTCCTGCGAAAGCGAGGTAAGCCATTCGCCCTCCTGACTGATAAAATCTTTCTCCCATTTTTACGGCTCCGACAGGTCCCGCAAGGGAATTGAAGGCGTCTTTTGTCTTTTCTCCATTAAAAGAGAAGAGTCCTTTTCCTAGGGTTCAGAGAGCTTTTAAGGTCAGATTTCGTTCAGCTTTGATTTCATGAAGTCCAGCAAGTATCGCTCATCAGAGTCAGAATTTTATAGGGAATATTTCTAGATTGGAATTTGGAGCGGTGGTAATTCAGAGTTTACAGTCTTCACCACAAGAAAAGGGAAGTTCCTCATTATCTTCAATGCCTTGCAAGGTAAGTGTATTCTTTCCATAGGTTCCTTTTGCCAGGAGATCACTGAGATTATCAATGGTTGCCTCTTCTCCATTTACTGCCAAGATGATATTCCCCATTTGTAATCCTATTTCTTCCGCAAGAGAATTTGGCGTAATATCTTTTACAACTACTCCAGAACCAATACTTCCACTAGCGAAATCAGTCTCTTGTAAAAAAGCAAGATTTGGAATGAGGTAGCTCTCAGAAGTTGGTTCAGAACTGATCCCCAGAGGTTGTGTCCCGTGCCAAAAGAGCAAAGTAAAGATTACCCAGGCCGTGAGCAAATTCATCGTCACACCAGCCACAATAATGATCAGCTTTTTCCAAAGTTTTGCAGTGATAAAGCTATCTTTAGCATAGAAAACATCAGGTTTAGAAGGGTCTTCGCCTTTCATTGCACAGAAACCTCCAAGAGGAATTCGATTCAAGGTGAACTGTGTCCCTGATTTATCTTTCCAGAGATTGCAAGCTTTTGGCGGGATTCAAATTCAGAATTCCTCTACTTTTACTCCAGTTTTCTTCGCAGATCGAAAATGTCCGAGTTCGTGGAGGATAATGAGTGACATAAACATTAAAATTCAGATGATGATCATCAGGATTCCCATTTTGTGATATCATAAAAATAAAAGTTCTTTCGAAGAAAGAGTACGAAAGTGAAAACAAAAAACAAGAGGAGTTAATTTCCTCTTGCATTTTAGGGGAAAATGCCTAAAAGCAGTACTGTCACAACCTTCTTTTGTAAAAGAAAATCAGCAAACTCCAAAGAAAATGCTGATCTTCCTGCCTATTCGGCTCATAAGGTTCTATCACACGAATATATTATAACTATTTTTTGTAATTTGTCAACTATTTGCAAAGAAAAAGAAAGCAGATAGTTCTATCGATAGAAAATCAAAGTTCAGCTTTACCTTTTTAAATGGATTACCGACTATGGATAAAACCAGACAGCAAATTTGGGAACAGCTTAAAGATGATATTTGAGAACTCAGTGAAGGACTGCAACAACTCCTTACCAAGGGTGCAGAAAAAGGGAAAATTCAGGAAGAAGATATTATTGCCGAGATCGATGATATGGAAGGAAATATAAAGATTCTCGAGAAATTTTATGATTTGGCGGACAAACTCGGTATAAAAATTATCACGATCGAGGAAGTTTTGGAAGTCGAGGCAAAAGAAATAAAAAAGGAATCCAAGCTTGGAAAACTTTCGCTCTATGGTGCTGGAAAAGCCGATGCTCTCAATGATAACCAGCATAAAGATTTTATAAAGCTATATTTTAATGATATTTCAAAAATTCCTCTCCTCACTCCCGATGAAGAAAAAGAGGTAGCCAGGAGGATCAAAAAAGGGGATGAATCTGCCAAACAAAGGCTAGTGGAAGCTAATTTGAGACTCGTAATTTCTATTGCGAAGAGATATTTTGGAGGAAGACTGTCCTTCCCTGATTTGATTCAGGAAGGAAATATTGGATTGATCAAGGCGATCGAAAAATTCGATCCAGGTAAGGAATTCAAATTCTCAACCTATGCCACGCGATGGATCAAACAGTCAATTACCAAAGCAATCGCAGATATGAGTAAACACGTGCGTATTCCTGTGCATTTAATAGACGAAATCAATTCTTACAACAAAACCTATCAACTCTTATTCCAAAAACTTGGAAGAGAACCCACAAGTAAAGAAATCTGACAAAAACTCGGTTTTCCTATCAAAAAAATTAAAAAGCTGGAAGAGGTGATTTTTGGGAATGTTTCTTTGGACAGAGAGGTCGGGGATGAAGGAAGAGATACCCTTGCTGACCTTCTGGAAGATGCAAACACGATGAGACCTGATCAATTAGCAGAAAGAAATACCCTCAGACAAAATTTGGATCAGATTTTGGGAATGCTAGATGATAGAGAAGCGAAGATCGTGAAAATGAGATATGGAATCGATGGACCAAAATACACCCTCGAACAGGTAGGAGAGGAATTTGAAGTGACGAGAGAAAGAGTCAGACAGATCGAACAAAAAGTGATTCAAAAGCTGAAAGAACATCAAGGATTACAGAAAATGCTGTGAATCGAAGATGATATCGAAAAAATGGAAAATGAAGAAATTAAAAAAGCCAGAGGAAAAAAGGCAAAAGCTGAACGCAAAAATTCCGAAGACGATGATGAATATGGAGATGATTTTGATGGAGGAGATGATGAGTATGATTTCGATGATGACTACACAGACGATTAATCTTCCTTGGCAATAGGTTTCTCTTACTCAAATCTCAGTGCATCAATCGGCTTCAAATTTGCTGCTCTATTTGCTGGTAAAATTCCAGCGAGAATTCCCACTGCTAAGGTGACGGTAAATGCCATAATTACTACCGTTCAACTAATATACATACTCACATTTTCAATGTGCAGACTATTCACAATATAAGCAATAAGAAAGCTGAATACTATCGCTAGTAGCCCTCCAAAAAAGGTTATTACTACGGACTCTATCAAAAATTGCTGAATAATATCTCCATTCAAGGCACCGATTGCTTTTCTAATTCAGATTTCTCTGGTTCTTTCCGTGACGGACACCAGCATAATATTCATTACTCCGATTCCTCCTACCAAGAGCGAAATTCCTCCGATGACCCCTAGGAAAATACTCATCAGTCCCATCATCGTATCAATCACATCTCCTATGGCAACCGTGCTTGATAGAGTAAATCCTGCTAAATCCAGATGTTTCACATTATACTTTCTTAAAAGGAAATATTGCACTTTTGCAGTCCATAAAGCGTTGTCTTCTTCGGCACCAAGTTTTATCGTAATAGAGGAAATGTCGTGATTTCCTGCTACCCTCTGTCGATAGGTTGTTAGTGGAATATACACCATTCCTATAATGCTACTATCTTCCAGTGTTCCGATTACGGTATACTCTTTATTATTCACGGTTATTTTTTGTCCTATGGCATAGGTATTGGGAAAAAGCGAATCCACGACATTTTTATTTACCACCGCTACTTCCGCAGCACTAGAAAAATCTGTCTCATCAAAAAGCCTTCCTACATCTAGGGTAAATCCCATTTTTGTAATATACTCTATTGGTACTCCTGCAAAACTGGACATAGCAGAATTATCATCATTGCTCACTTGTCCCATCGTACTTGCTCCATAGGTCACCATACCCGAAAGCTGAGAGAAATTATCCTCAATCTCCTGAGCCAATTCAGGGGTAAGGGTAATGGCTTTTGTGTATCCGTTCACCTCTTCACTCTTCCAAACGGTCGTTCAGCCTTTTGAGCTAATGGTAATATCATTATTGATAATACTAGACATCTGGGAAAGCATTTCCTTTTGCACCCCTGCTCCAAATGCCATTAAAACAACCACCGATAAAACTCCAATAATAATCCCGAGCATACTCAGCGAGGACCTCAATTTATTGGATACGATAGAGGACCACGCGTCCCTAAAATAGGTAAGAAATGTCATAAGTAATTATTCATCGATAAATAAACCATCTTTCATTTTATGCATCACCTTTGCAGAAGATCCAATGTGACTATCATGGGTAATGAGCAAAATTGTTCTTCCTTGCTCAGCATTCAATTTTTGAAAAAGCTGAAGTACTTCTTCTCCCGTCTTGGAATCCAACGCTCCTGTCGGTTCATCAGCCAATAAAAGTCCAGGATTAGACACTAACGCACGAGCAATACAGACTCTCTGCTGTTGTCCTCCAGAAAGTTGATTTGGTAAAGCATCAGGTCTATCACCTAATCCCACCGTTGTTAATGCTTCAATACATCTTTCCTTTTTTTCATTCGTAGGTACTCCCATATAGGAAAGTGGTAATGCTACCTGTTCCCAAGCAGGCATTCTCTTCAAAAGATTATATCCCTGAAATACAAATCCAATGGTAGACCTTCTAATCATAGACCATTCATCTTGGGACATTGCTTCTACCTTCTTTCCACGAAGCAAGTATGCTCAGGTAGACGGCACATCGAGCAATCCCACGATATTCATCAGAGTAGATTTTCCACATCCAGAGGGTCCCATAATCGAGATAAAATCTCCTTCATCAATGGTTAAGTTTATTCCCCTTAGAGCATGTACAGGTTCCATATCATTTCCTCCATAGGTTTTCGTCACCTTAGCAAGTTCAATAAAGTGGGATTTTTTTGTGGGTGTATCGTTCATAGTATCGGTCATAGTTTTTAGTGTACTAGGAATAAAAAGTTGATGGGTAAGTGTGAATTACCCTCATATGAAACGAAGAATTGGCTTGTCTGTGACAGGAAAAGGTAATTACTCATTTGCATTCCTTCCTGGTCTATCATCAAATATTTCTGGTCTGTCGCCTGCAAAAGCTTGCCTTTCTCCTGAGAACTGTCCCCCACTTCCTCCTCCATTTCCTCCATTAGGTCCACCCATTCCGCCTCTCCCCGTAGAGATACTTTCGGTGGTGATGGAAGTGAGCAAAGTTTCCCCAGCGTAGACTTCATAATTCACTCCGTCTTGAATGAGAGCAGAACTAAATAAGAGTCCATTTGCAGATTTTGTGAGGGTAAAGCTAATAATGGTTTCCTGTTCTCCTACTTTGAAATATCAGCTTTTTATGGTTATAACTGTGCCAGCGGGCTGATTTCCGAGATTTGCAATGATACTTTTTTGGCTAGAAGAGGAACTTGGGGTGTCATTCATCTCTCCCAAAGCGATAATTTCTCCGCCATTGATGAGGACTTCCCCGTCGGCGTCAATTCCTCCATTTCCTCCTTGGCT
>JAISKI010000052.1 GCA_031261265.1 Candidatus Peribacteria bacterium | reverse complement strand
TTTTTTTCAGAGCTATGCACCTCCTTCACGATACCTATCTCAAAGAATTTACCCAGCATACCAAAAATTTAGAGCAACAACTGGAACATTTCAAAGAAAGCTCTAAATCATTGAATTTTGATTATCTGACCACCTCTTCCAGTGTTTATTCTTCCAAAATAGAAGGAAACTCACTGGACTTAAACTCTTTTATGAATGCTCAAATGAATGCAGATGTCCGCCAAGAAAAATCAAAAGATGTTGCTGAGATAGAAGACCTGATGAATGCCTACCTTTTCGCAGAGAGAAACCCCTTGAATGAAAACAACTTTTTACAAGCTCATAACTTGGCGACCACCCATTTGCTAGATGAAAATTTGCAAGGGAAATACAGAACAGAAAGAGTGGGAGTTTTTGGGAGAGAAGGGTTGACCTATATGGCGATAGAACCTGAATTTGTGGAAGAAAAAATGCAAGAACTTTTTGCAGACCTCTCAGAACTTTTGAAAAAAAAGCTGACTGAGACAGGGGTCTTTTATTACGCTTCACAGATACACCTCATCTTTGTGCAAATCCACCCTTTCGCAGACGGAAATGGAAGGTCTGCCAGACTTTTAGAAAAATGGTTTCTTACCGAGAAATTAGGGAAAGAATTCTGGAAGTTGGAGTCAGAAAGGCGATACTGGGAACACAGACCAGAATATTATGCTAATCTCAATATGGGAGTAAATTGGTATCTCATTGATTATAGTCAGTCTTTACCTTTTCTTTTGATGTTGGCTAAGAGTGTTGAATAAAAAAATGTGTGAAAAATGGATGATTTCTGCAGATTTTAACGATTATTTTATTTTTTATTAACACTTAATTATGAAAAGACCTATGCTTTTTAGGAAATGATATTGGAAACGCTTATGGAAAGCAATCAAGGGAGAGAGATACATTGATGTAGATTACTTTTCACGAAATTTTGATGATCATTTAGCTACTATACTTCCACAAGTATACGACATTATCAGTGAAAATGTATGCTTAGAAAAGGATATATTAGCAGATGCTCCTAAAATGAAAGAAGATTGTAAACTATTTCTAGAATATATGTATGATTGGGAAAAAGACAAAGAGGTAAAAGATGAATGGGAAGCTATTTGTCTTTTCATTAAGAAGTATGGAAGATATTTATGGTGGTAGTAAAAAATCCTCAAAAAAACTTGCAAATCTCTAAAATATCACTACACTATAATCATATTTGATTATATACTGATGACAGATGAAATTCTCAAAACTTCTCAACACTCAAAAAACCGTCTTTACTGTCCCACAACTTGGACAAATTTTAGCTATTGAAAAGGTACAAATCCTTAGAAATCAGCTTACAAGACGGAAAAGACAAGGATTACTTCAAAATATTTATCACGGAATCCGAGCACTATCGCATTATTCCGAGAAAGAACTTGCAAATGCGCTCAAAACACCTTCTTATATCAGCTTAGAAACGGTTCTTTATGCTAATGCTGTAGTGTTTCAACGATATGGAAGTACGATTTTTTCTATTGCAGATACTACTAAATCTTTCAAAATCCACGAAATACATTATGAATATCATAAAATTTCCTCCAACATTCTTCTCAATCCCCAAGGTATTACCTACCAAAATGGTATCGCAATAGCAAGCGTAGAAAGGGCAATTTGTGATAGATTGTATCTGTCTCCGTGATATTATTTTGATAATTTAGAGCATATTTCTCGAATTAAACTCTTTGAAATTGCAGAAATCTATCAGAATAAAAGGCTGATTTTAGATCTTAAACAACTACAAAATGGTACTCCACACTAATCTTCACAGACTTCATCTTCATCAGCTTTTGGTTGCTCTTACTCAAAGCAAATATGGAAGTATTTTAGGGTTTAAAGGAGGAACTCTCGCATATTTCCTCTATCAATTGCCAAGATTTTCTACTGACCTTGATTTTGACTTACTTGGTGAAGTTGAAGAGCAGACTTTTTTATCTGATTTGATTGATATTTGTGGAACAATTGGGACAGTAAAAGATGCTTACAATAAGGAGAATACAGTTTTTTTACTGCTGGATTATGGAATAAATGAAATGAATATCAAAATAGAAATCAATAAAAGGACTCGAAAAAACGATCATTTCAGCTTTAAATCCCTTTTGGGAAATCAGGTCTTATGTATGGAAGAGGATGATGTTTTTACCAATAAGCTTGTGGCATTACTTGAAAGGAAAAGAACCGTGAGCAGAGATTTGTTTGATGTTCATTTCTTTTTGCAACAAGGTTTTAGAATCAATGAGGCATTATTACTAGAGAGAACAGGAAAAAAAGCTGAACCTTATTTACAGGAAGTAAAAAAATTTATCGTTAGTCATTTCAATGAGCAGAATTTACTTGCAGGATTGGGAGAGGTGATAAACGAAAAACAGAAATATTTTGTAAAAACTCAGTTGGTACAGGAAACGATACATTTGATTGATTTTTATCTGACATTCAAAGATCGCTAATGGACTCCTACATTCGCATTTCCATATAAAATCCCTCACGAGTTATGCGATAGTTCATTGGCGTAAAAACTGAAATGTAAAAATAGTCAAAAATCACTTGAATTTATGACAGAAGTGAGTAATATAGAGAAAATAATGGTTTTTTAGTTTGTATTTTCCTACTCATGAACTCCCAACCCTTTGAACAGATCAAAAAGATCAATGAATTCTGACAAGAATTTCGATCAGCCAGAGCTTTAGCTAAAGTGCTGGAATACTCGGAATATCGCTTTTTCTTGTCTGTAATTGAAAAAGCAGAAATTGCGTGTAAAAGTAGTCGCCAAGCTGTAAATGATCATTTCGTGCACGTGCACGATATGATAGAGTTAGCTAAATGAGCGAAACGTCAAGTAGAAGACGTTCAGCTTTCTCGTTATGCCTGTTATCTCATTATCCAAAATGCAGATCCGAGAAAGGAAATCGTTGCCTTGGGACAGACGTATTTCGCTATTCAGACGAGAAAGCAGGAAGTTTCTGGTCAATACATGGAGGATTTCAAAAGACTTCATCTGAGAGAGGAAATGACCTATCGCAACAAGAAACTTTTCAAAACCGCTAAAAAATCCTGAGTTCAGGACTACGGACAGTTTAACGACTACGGTTATCTAGGATTATACGGTATGAGAAAACAGGAAATTGCACACAAAAAGGGCATAAAAGCCAATGATAATATTTTGGATTATATGGACTGAGAAGAGCTTGGTGCGAATATCTTTCGTGCTACTCAAGCTGATGCAAAAATCAAGAGAGAATCCATTATTGGACAGGATAAAGCCAGCAAGGCTCATTATGAAGTAGGAAAAGAAGTCAGAACTGCTATCAAAAGAATCGGCTGAACCATGCCAGAAAATTTACCTATCAAAGAGCATATTAAAGAAACGAAAAAGAGAGTAGCACAACAGGGAAAATTATGAAAAAAGGAGTAAATTGCATTTATCGTGAGTCATGTGATAGTTCATTGGCATAAACGAAAAAGTCAATACACTTGCAATTCTCTAGGAAATCCTTATACTCACCCCTGATTTTAAGGCGAAACGTTTTTTAAACACCTCATTTCCGCTCTCTAGCGGAGTAAAATAAAAAAAGGATTTGCCTAAATCGCACGCTTATGCTTCGTTTTTAGAGCATTCCTTTTATACCCATTTCCTATTACCACAATGACGAACACTGAAACCGTCCTCTCTTTTTCTGAGCTTGGACTTTCCCCACAGATGCTTGCTTCCCTCGAGAAGAAAGGCTTTGAAAAGCCTAGTCCTATCCAAGAACAAGTCATCCCCCTGCTCCTCAATGGAGATAAAAATGTGATTGGACAAGCAGCCACTGGTACTGGTAAAACAGCAGCTTTCTGAATTCCTTTGCTTGAAAGACTCATCCCAGCGAAACAGCCCCAAGCCTTGATTATGGTTCCTACCAGAGAACTCGCTATTCAGGTCGCTGAGGAAATCAATTCTCTCCAAGCCGACCTCAAAGACAAACTTTCTATCGTTTCCATTTACGGCGGGCAATCATACGATATTCAGCTTCGTGCCTTGAAAAAAGGGGTAGATATTATCGTTGGAACCCCAGGAAGAATCATTGACCATCTCAATCGCAGGACGCTCAAACTCCACGAAATTACCTATATGATTCTCGATGAAGCAGATGAAATGCTGAATATGGGATTCATCGATGATATTGAAGAAATCTTCAAACAGACCAACGAAGATAAAAAAGTCCTGCTTTTCTCTGCGACCATGCCGAAAGCGATTTTGAATGTTGCAAAAAAATATATGGGGGATTACGAACTCGTTTCTGTAAAATCTGCTCAGATGACGACCACGCAGACGACCCAAATTTATTTTGAAGTACGCGAAAGCGATAAATTTGAGGCTCTGTGTAGGATTATCGATATTGAGTCAGATTTTTATGGAATTGTCTTCTGTAAAACAAAATTAGACTGCGACTTCGTGACGACCAAACTCAATGAAAGAGGCTATCAAGCCCAAGGTCTGCACGGTGATGTCCAGCAAAAACAGAGAGAAAGAATTCTGAAATCCTTCAAGGACAAACATGTCAAAATCTTGGTAGCTACCGATGTCGCTGCCAGAGGAATCGATGTAAATGATATTTCCCATGTAATCAACTATTCCCTGCCTCAGGACACTGAAAGCTACATCCATAGAGTGGGAAGAACGGGAAGAGCTGGAAAAACAGGAAAAGCGATTACTTTCGTGACGCCTCAGGAATACAGAAAAATCGTACTCATCCAAAAAGTGACCAAAACCGATATTCAGAAAGGGAATATCCCGTCTTCCGATGAGATTATGAAAGCCAGAAGAGAGAAATTGAAATCTGACATTGATTCGGTGCTCGCTGGACAAAAATATCAGCAGTATACCGAAGTTGCCAATTATCTTCTCGGAAATTTCACTCCCGAAGCAGTCGTAGCAGCCTTACTCAAACTCAATTATCAAGACGGATTGACTCCCGATAGTTTCAAACAAATCAACGAAGTTAGTATCGATACCACGGGTACGAGCAGACTTTTTATCGCTTTGGGAAGAAAAGGTGGATATACTCCACGTTCTCTCGTTGACTTTATCCAAACCGAAGCAGGGGTGAGCCCAAGAGATATTGATGATGTTCGCGTAATGGAGGATTTCTCTTTCGTGACGGTGCCTTTCGCTGATGCTGAAGTGATTCTCCATGTTTTTTCTAAGCAGAAAAGTGGGGGAAGAAGTCTGGTCAGCAAGGCAAAAGATAAAAATTCTGATGGAGGTTCCAGAGGAGGATTTGGAGGCGAGAGGAGAAGCTACGGTTTCAGAAGTGGTTCAGATGGCTACAAAAGAGAGGACAGAGGAGAGAGAAAATCTTACGGAGACAGAAAGCCTTATGGAGAAAAGAAATCTTACGGCGACAGAAAATCGTATGGAGACAGAGGAGAAAAGAGAGGGTATGGCAGAGAAGAAAGCAGAGGGAGAAGAAGATAAGGCATAATGTTACTTTTGTGTGGCTAAAACAAGGAGATTTAGTAGTATATAACTACTTTATCTCCTATTTTTTTATAAGATGAGTAAAAAAGTATGCAAAAAGTGTAAATCTAAAAGA
>JAISKI010000045.1 GCA_031261265.1 Candidatus Peribacteria bacterium | reverse complement strand
AATCTTGGTCGATTTAAACTATAAGGATTTATGCTGTCCAATAAACAGCATTTAGGGAAAAATCCGAGCTATACGCTCGGATTTTTCTTCTTTTCTACTTTTTTATTTGGACAGCAATGTTTTCGCTCTCTAAAATTTGACAAATAAAAAATAAAAAGTATAATATTATTATATTTTACTTATTTTATTAATATGGAAATAATAACTTCCTTTATACTACCAATCTTATGAATTATCGGATGAATAGTTTTAATAAAAAAATTTTTTAAAATAAATATTCCAGAAAAACAAAATAAAAAACAAAAAATAATAGAAAATTTTGATAAATATGCACGAAGGCAATTTGAAAAACAAATTGCGGAAGTCTTACAAACAAAAGGATATGAAATACATCTTTGACCTTGATTCTTTGACGGAGGAATAGATATAAGAGCAAGAAAAAAATTACAAATTCTATTAATACAATGCAAGCACTGGTGGGGAAATCGACAAGTAGGAGTAAAAGAAATAAGAGAATTTCAAGGAGCAATCTCCCTTTATAATAAAGAATTCAAAAACGATGGAAAAGGGATCTTTATAACTACTGGAAGAAGTACAGAATATGCAAAAGAAGAAGCAAAAAAACTTTGAATAGAATTGCGAGATGAAAATAATTATATAAAAAACTTAATTAAGAAAATAGATTAATCTTGATGAGATAAAAAGATTTTTACTAATTTCCAAAATAACCGAAATAAAAGAATAACCTCAGACCAACCCACAACCAAATCAATAGAATTAGCAGAAACTCCTATATAACAAAACATATTGAAAAAATAATAAACAATTCAATAGAAAAATCAAAGAATGAAAGCAATTTGTCAAATAAAAATACTCAAAAAACCAAAAACAAGAAGGATTTTATAATTCTTAAGTGCAAAATCAGCTAACGAACTAAGCATATTATCTTTTTAATAAATAAAATAAAGAAACAAAGAAAGTTAAAAATAAAAAAATATCCCATTTTTTTCAGATATAAGAAAACTCTCCATTAGTGCATTTATTTAATCAAGAGAAGTCATCAAAAAAAGATTGTCAATCTTTAAAATTTTCTGTAATAGGAGCAAAAAGCTCTTTTAATTTAAAAATAGATTGAACTGAAGCCCATATTTCTTCTAAACTAGAAAAAGCAAAACCCTCTTGATCACTAATAACTGATCAAGAAAGATCCCCAATTTTTTCGTCTCAATTTCATTTATAAACTTCAGCATAAGCAAAACAATAATCATAAATTTCTGACTTTACCTGACATGCAGCTAGATTAATAAATGAAGACGCTTTACACTCATCAAAAATATTTAAGTATTCAGTTTTTGTATAAGGAATCCCTACATCAACTCAAGAATAACCTCAAGTATAATTACGAGTCATCCAAGATTGATCAGGTCGATCTTCTACCGTAGAAGTATCAATAACACATTGCCCAGGATAAAACGAAGGATATTTTTTTTCAACAATATCAATTAATTCATTCCAAGTATGATCAGAAGCTCAAGGATTAATTGTGACAGGAGGTAAATCATCTCCTCAAGGAGGAGTAGAACCACCTGAACCAATACCAAATCAATAATCTTGAAAATATGAAGCTCCTCACATACAAGAATAGAAAGACGAAAAATCAAAAACATTACAATTACTAACATCACGAAACAAAACCCCAGTAAAATTAGTAGGGACTCAAGAAGATGAAGAAATATAAGAATAAGTAGAAGGAACGGATATAATATCAAAATTATGCGAAATCCAAGATCAATGCCGATCAAGAGTAATCGAAAAAGAATCCAAAGAAGGAGTAGATGATACGTATACAACTTGAGAATTATTCATTTGCAAGAATCAGTTAGAGCACGCCTCATAAGCAGGTTGATTATTATAAGCATTAGCTATAACTTGACACAATAAATTATTGTGCCAATATATATAATATGCTTGATTAGGACCTCAATACCCTCATCAAAGACGATCATAAATAACAGCAATTGGAGTACCATCAAAATAGAAAGAACCATCAGTATAAACAATCGAATATGTAGAAGTAGACCAAGGAATCCAACTATTAGCAACATCTTTTGCCCATGTTTTAGATCCCAAAATTAAAACACAAACAATAACCAATCAAAAAAGAAGCTTTTTTAATGAAAGTTTTCTAAAAATTGAATATGCTAAAATTTTAATAAGATCCATTATTTTATAAGTAAACGATAAATAAGAAGTATTCATAAAATGAATAAGCCTACAAGAGCTAATACATTACTAAGATCAGATATTCAATCTTCACTACCTATTGTACAATGTTGAATAGTACCTATTGTCTGACATTCTCGGCTAAACATAACGTATAATCTTAAATAATAAAACAAATAATCCTGCAAAAAGAAGGAATGGTAAAATCTGCCAAGCTATGTATATAAATTGAGTTCGAATAATGGTATTGTTAGTTAGAATATGAAGCATTAAAGAGATGTAAGAGATAAATATTAATTTGTTTTTTGTTGTGATTGTATTTGATGAACAACTACCATTGTTTCCGCAGACTTATTTTGAACAAAACGACCAATTAAAAGCCATTCGATAAGTTTAACTCAAAATCCTATTAGAAGAATCATAACAATTACATAAACAACGAAATTGGAAACAGAAACCCCAAAAACAGAAGCACTAATAGTAGGAGAGGTAATACTATATAACGCATTATAAAATCCATCAACAATATTAGATCATCGTCAAGTAAAAGTCATTTTTTAATTTCTAGTAATTAAAGTACCTATGAATCATAATAAGGCGATTCCTAAAACCCAAGTTCCCATACCTGAGAAAATAGAAGAAATAAAACTAATTCCTTCAGCAAATACCGTTCAATCCATTATTCTTTTTTGTAAAAGGAAGTAAAAAATCTAAAGAACAAAATACATAACACAATAATCGCAATTATCGAGAATATTGCAGTAATCACACTACTGCCCAAGGCATTCATAGCCTCTAATTCTTCGCCCGTAAAAGCTGAAAGATATGTAAGATTTTGCCCTTCTAAATACTCTATTTTTGTCATTCAACTTTCATTATAAGCCCTTAACCCTGCAGGAAGTATTACATCACTTAACATTGGAGTAGTATAATCATCCCAAAATAACTTATAATAATTCGGGTACATGGTTTGGATTTCCATCCAATAATTCAGTAATGCAAGTTGCCCCTCCACACCTGTCCCAGTGACTAACTCTGGGATCTCTGGACACTCTGGAGGATCTTCTGGATCTGGACAAGTTGGAACAGTATAATCAAGAATTAAGTCCGTGACATCAGATCCGCTATAACCAACCATCCAAGAAGAATTTTCTAAATTTGTTGAAATATTTACTTCTTTAGAAATATTAATTTCTGGAGAAACATAATAATCATCTCAATTAACATGAAGAATTACAGGAGAAGGAATAGGAGAACTCCCCCCACCAACAGGAACAATAGCAACCTGAAGGCTTGGAAGGACATAATTATACACGGAAATATATTGAGTCCATACATTAGAGGTAGGCAAAATACAAGTCCAACCTGCCATTGACGGATATAACATATTACTACTGTATATTGAGGAAATATTTTGAGAAAGAAATAGATAATCCGATGAAGAATACCAATTTCCAAAACAAACAACTGTACCAGGTTGATATACCATTGCTCTTCTATTCCCTGATACTGAGGTGAAAATACTAGAGCCATCCTGAATAGTGGCACTACCTATAGAATTTACATCAAAAACATAAAAATAATCTTGAAAAACTCAAAAAGATATTCAGCAACTAAGGAATAATCAAGCTAGTAGTCAAAGGATTTTTTTCATTATTGGTACTGTGAATTATAAATTGGTATTTTATCTTGATTACGAATTATGAAGGGTGATAATTTAGTCTGTGACGATGATTCTTCGGTTATTATAGGGGATACATCAATGAAAAGAGATCCCGTTTCTTCTCAATTTTTTGACATTTTTTCTTTTTGTTTCTCTTCTTGGATTGTTCAAACAATATCCCCCAATTCTTCGTATCTTCCTTCGGAATCTCAAAATAATCTAACATTTTCTTTCTTCTGTTCTGGTATTGGTTTTCTCAAGTTTTCTGGGTCAAGTCACGTGAATACATCTTTGATTTTAAGTCAGGAGATAAATAAACTATTGTAAGGCTCTTTAGAGATTTCTTGATAGGCTTTATTTCGTCTCGAAAAGAGTTTAAAGAATGTTGTTAATGGTCGAAATAACTCTTTAGTAAGCAAGGCTTCATCTGGTCATTTTTTTCAATCCTGAGAGACAACATAAGATTTCTGCTCATCTCCCTGAATATCGGACACATCCCCCGCATTTTCATATAGGGAACGATGACACCAGTGAATTAATCACAGAAAAGATCTTTTTTTGTATTGAATGATGAAATCGGATAATCTCCTAAAGTTTAGATCTACAGTTTTAAGCCTTTGGCTAATGATAAAGATCTTAATTCTTCTCTTTCTACACTGGGACACAATTATCGAAATTTTATCCCGTAGATTGTTTTTGTCTTTTCGCCCTCTAGCAGGAAAGTAAAGATGAGCTTCATCCACTACGAGAACTATATTTTTAAGATTTTGCAAATCATTAAAGTAATTAGCGATATTGTAGTTTGTATCTTGGCAGTATTTTTCCAAGTCATCAATTATTTTGAAGAGTTGATCTTTTGTAGAAAAGAAGAGATCTACTTTTGAGTAGGGAACGTTTGCAATTATGTAGTTCTCGTCTTTATTCATACCATACAAATCGAGAAAAGTCCCAAAGGTTTTACCACCTCCAAAGTTTCCCATTACCGAATAAAGTCCGTGTGCTTTCATTTGCTAAATTCAATATTTTGATAAAACCAAAGATAATCTGCTAAGTCCTCGAATATTTTTTGTCTTTCAATATTTTTCGATTATTTGAATGCAAGTTTTTAAGTCTTCAGGAAGATTCTCCTCCGAATGATGGGAACGTTTATTTTTTTCTACATATCTTCCTAGGTGAGCAATATGCTTGAGTTGATCTACTTTTTGAATCTTATCCTCTTTGGCGATTCCATCTGATTTTACCTGAAGTTCATAACGCATAACCTCTTTTTCTGATAGATAAGTAGGGTAAAGTCGCTCGTAATCTGTCACTTGAAGATCTAATTTTTTGTTGTAATATCTTATGAAACGAGGAGAAGTACGCTTATTTCCATATAAAGTATATTCTAAATTGCCCGTCTGATCGTTCATTATTTCAAAGTGGTTTTTATTATTCAGTTTATTTTGCTTTTTGAAATTAAGCTTGTTTGTATCAATTGCATAGTCTAACCTTGTAAGTATTACGTTATTAACTCCAAAATACCCCATCAATTTTTCAACATCATCTCGTAAATCTTCACGATTGAGAATCAAAAGACCTTTCCCGTAAAAATCAAAGTTTAGTACATCGACCTTATTGATTTTTACACGTTTGATCTGCATTATCTCCACCATTCTCATCTGATAATAGTATGCTACTTTCAGGATGAATTGGGAATTGTGAGAGAATCTTGAGACTACGAAAGGTCAAATATTCAGAGATGGACCGTTATCACGATAAAACGGGATAAGTGATTGATGATCGTATTGACCGTAAGAAGCTAGGTAGTCAAGGTATTCTCATAAGATTTTGTCCTTGTCTGAGAAGGTCATATATTCTAAAAGTAAGTTGTTAACTGATAAATTTGAGCTAAACATATTATATCACAAAAAAATAAAATTGTTTTCAGTCAAATTCTTTTTACCAAAAGAGTCAGACCAGTTTTTGTTTAGCTTTTATTGCTGTTGAAAGGGGTCAGGGGACGACGCTATTACTATAGGGCGTCGTCCCGTACATTTTTTTGACTTTTAGTTTTTTTGAAGTAAAATAATTTTATGAAGGATTTTTGATTTCGTTTGGTACAGTATCAGTATCCACCAATTTTACGGATTCAATTACTTCTATTCGAAGCCCAACTATTCCTAAGTCATTTTTTGATCGTTCTGGATTACCTCCAAGGAATTCTACTAATTCATCGGGTCGGAATTTATAATATTTACATCGGTCTGGATGTTTTGGGGTTGCACAAGTTAGATTAACTTGAACTACATCACCCTCTTTATTTCTTGGAGCATAGATTTTGATAATTTGTAGATATTTTTTCATTGGATAAGGATTTTTAAAGATTAAAAATAAAGGGGAAACGCCTCCCCTAAGGCTATTTTTATTTGATATTTTGTTTTATTATTTTTTGTTTTTGTTAGTTTTTATTTTCCTGCAAAAGGGAAAGAGGGGAGAGATTTTCTTATTACTTTCAATCTCTCCCTAAAATCGCTAGTTGATAAATTTCTTAAACCAACTAGGAATTTTTCCGATCACGTAGATCGCTCCGAATACTCCCAACCCCAAGAAAAGTAGCTGTGGTCCGATATTCACCACTGAAGTGGCTATCCCGGTTGCTACGTCTGAAGCTGTACTTAATGCTGCTGCACTAAGTGTTAACCCTGTTGAAGTCATAGAATCCAAACAAAAAAATAAAAAGGTGAATTTAAACGACCTTTTACATAGTTTTTTAGAAAGATTTTTCTAGTTTTTAACTAGACATTTTCAAATTTTGTAATTCTATATATATATCAATTGAGGACATTATCGCGATTTCCTCCTTGCGATGGCTAATAAGTCGAAACTTTTTGGAAAAATCCAAAATGCAAAAGTCATTATCGGAGAGAGTAGTGGAGCGATGATTTTTGGGGAAGAAGCTATCAATGACACAAAAAGCTGATTTGTGAACATGTTATGACTGATAGAAAAGACGGTTGTCCGACCCCATTACAATAAAATATACGAAAATCAGGAAGAATTGAGAAATCTGTATGTACAAGAGAAGGCAAAGACTAACTATGATATCCTCGGAATAGACGAAACCACCTTCGTTGAGTACGAGAATGGAAAATATGGAGAGGTGATTTGAAAGGGAGGGGTGTATCAGGTATAGTTTTACGGTTTGGTGGCATATTTTGAAGTATACCAACCAGAGAGTTTTTCCTCTGGATTTCTTTCTCAAAATTCCTACACTCCCAAGTAGTTTATCTCCTTCCTTTCTCCAATGCCATTCTCACCCAGAAAACTCCAAGTGTACAATACCCTCTCTCACCAAAAAGAGGACTTTATCCCTTTAATGGAAGAGGGAAAATCTGATTTCGTTTGAATGTACTCTTGTGGTCCGACCGTGTATCGATCACCAAGTATCGGAAATAATAGAGCCGCTTTCACGGCAGACCTCATCAGAAATACTCTCAAGCACATCTGTGGCTACCCTGTGAAAGCGGTGATGAATATCACCGATGTCGGACATCTCACTTCCGATGGAGACACGGGAGAGGACAAACTCGAGAAAGGATCCAAAAGAGAAGGGATTTCCGCTCGAGAGGTTGCCAAAAAATACGAAGCAGAATTTTTAGATTGATTGAAAAAGCTGAATATTGATCCTTTTGATGTAATGCCTAGAGCTACGGAGCATATTTCTCAGCAGATTGCTTTGGTAAAAATCTTGGAAGAGAAAGGCTACACCTATGAAGTTCCGTGAGATGGGATTTATATGGACACCTCCAAAGTGGAGGATTATGGGAAGCTGATGGGACCGAATTATAAAAAAAGGTTAGAAAATCTGAATGCAGGAGAAAGAATTGATATGGGAGGAAAAAAATTGGCTACGGACTTCGCCCTCTGGAAATTTTCCCCCGCAGATGAAAAAAGGCAAATGGAGCGAGATTCTCCATGGGGAGTAGGATTTCCGGGTTGGCATATCGAATGTAGTGCGATGTCGAGTGAATATCTAGGAGAGCAGTTTGACCTCCATCACGGAGGAGCTGACCATATCACCGTACATCATTCTAATGAAATCGCTCAATCTGAATCAGCTTTTTGAAAAAAACCTTGGGTAAAATATTGGTTGCATAATGAATTTTTACAGGTAGACGGTGGGAAAATGAGCAAATCCCTCGGAAATGTGTATACCTTAGCCGACCTAGAGGCAAAAGGATTTTCTCCGTTGGATTTAAGATATTTCTTTTTTATGGCTCAGTATAGTAATTTTCAGAATTTTACCTTTGATGCATTAGAGCAGGCGAAAGCTACGCGTGCGAATTTGCAGAAGAAGATTGGAAGATTGTTGACACCCCCCCTGCCTTCGGCATCCCCCCTGTCAGGGGGACAAACTTCACAGACATTAGCGGAATTGGCGGAAAAATTTCCACAGGCGGAAAAACTGATTGATGCGATAGATGAAGCAATGAAGGATAATTTGAATACTCCGAAACTGCTTTCTGTGGTGAATAATGCGTTGAATGCACCAAGTGTGGAAGAGTTGGAAGTGTTGTATTGGTTGGAAACAAATATTTTAAAAGTCTGACTTTTTGAGGTTTCGGCTGAGTCTGAGGTGGAAGTTCCAGCTGAAATTGTTGATTTGGCGAATCAGCGTGTAGTAGCGAAGCAGGAGAAAAATTATGCACTTGCTGACCAGTTAAGAAATCAGATCCAATCAGCAGGATATACCATCAAAGATACTCCAACAGGATTCGAAATTAATCCACTATAATCGTTTCTACTTTCGCATCCAAAAGTCCCAAACTTGGACCATTGAGATCAGATTGCCCTAATTTGTCTCGATTGAGTTTTTTCAGATCAAGGATGTTAGTTTTGATGATTTCATATTTAAATTCTGTATTGGTAAGGGTATTCTGAGCTTGTCTGAGAAAGTATCCCTCAGTAGAAGATTTATTCACGAAAATTAAAAACATCAGTAAACAGAATCCTCCCAAAATCAGTATCGCTAAAATTTGCATCACGGCGATGAATTCCTTTTTGATCCTATATTTATTTAATCGGCTTTGATAGATTTGGTGGAATCCTCATTCTGCATGGAGGACAAGTTTTTTCATGAAGCTAAGGTTAGGGGAGATTAAAATAAGAGTACGGAAGATTTTTTACAGTATTTTCTCAATGATTCTCAATTTCGCACTTCTGGCAGCTTTGTTGCGTTGAACTTCTGTGTAATGAGGTTGGATGACCTTTTTATTTACCAGCTGGAACTTCCCGCCTTCCGCCAATGCTTTAAAGGCATTTTTCACAATTCTATCTTCGATACTGTGGTAGGTCATGATTGCACAACGTCCTCCTATTTTTAACGGTTCGCCGAAGGTTTTCAAGAAGATTTCAAGTTGTTGTAATTCTTTATTCGTCTCAATTCTGAGAACCTGAAAGATGACGGCGATTTTCTTTTGATTACAGTGAAGAGTGTGGAGTACTTCTTTGAGTTGTTGAGTCGTTTCAAGAGGGTGTTTTTTTCTGGATTCCACTATTGCTTTGGCGAGATACTCCGCACTTTTTGGAGAGTAATCCCCGTAGAGGATCAGAATTTCTGCTAATTTTTCTGAGGAGTAGGTATTCACAATTTCTCTGGCAGTGAGCGGATTCCCTTTATTAAATCTCATATCCAGAGGGGCATCGGTATTGATCGAAAAGCCTCTCTCTCCATCTTTGAAATGCTCCATGTTCACGCCTAAATCGAGCAACATAAAATCGAAAGGTCAGAATTTTTTTCAAATCTGATCAATATTCGCGTACGTGTCTAGGAGGGGAGTGATCTGCTCTTTCCATTGCTGGGTAAAATCGAGTCCCTTTTTCATCACGGCTTCATCGAGATCGCAGGCGATTACTTTGATATCAGAAAGACGAGAAAGAAGATATTCTACATGCCCACCATGTCCAAACGTCCCATCGAAATAGGTATGAAAGCTGATTGGTAAATTTGCGAAAACTTCGGTGGCAAGGACAGGAACGTGACGGAGCATTACTACAGACAAAGAATAAAAGCGGTAATTTTCTACTTGATATATATATACAAATTCTTATAAGCTTATCAATAACAAAAAGAGAAATTTGGATAAAAAAAGTATTAGTTTTTTAAAAAAACCAGAATGGAAAAAAAAGGTAAACTAATCGTCATTGATGGAACCGATGGGAGTGGAAAACACACACAAACCGAATTATTAGCTCAAAATTTAAAAGCTCTCGGATGTGAGGTAGAAACCATCAGTTTTCCTCAATATGGGAAAAAATCTGCAGGTCTAGCAGAAAATTATCTCAATGGAATCTATGGATCTGCTGATGAAGTAGATGCTTATCAAGGATCAGTATTCTATGCTGTAGACAGATTCGATGCTTCTTTCCAGATTAAAAAATGGTTAGAGGCAGGAAAAATCGTAATCACCGATAGATATGTTTCGGCGAATATGGGACATCAGGCTGGGAAAATTCATGATCTAAAGGAGAGGGATGATTTCCTGAATTGGATAGACTCCTTTGAGTATGAAATTATGAAGATTCCTAGACCAGATATAAATCTCTTCCTCTATGTGGATCCAGAATTGTCTCGCTCTCTCGCTTTAGGGGTGCAAAAGACAAATATGGATAAATCAAAAGATGTACATGAAAATGATACGGAACATATGAAAAATGCCAGTGAAGCATTCAAGTATGTCGCAGATAAATATGCATGGATTACTATTGATTGCATCCAAGAAGGTAAGCTAAGGTCAAGAGAGGAGATCTCTTCAGAGATAATTGATATTGTTAAACAAAAAATTTAACTAGTAAAAATATTATAAAGCAGTATGCTGATCGTTTCTGGTCAGTTTTTTTTAAAAAAGTAAAATTTTCTGAATTTCTTCTTGTTTTGTGAAAACTTTTTCTTATGATGAGCAATACCATCTTTATTTCTTATTTTTATGCACAATGAAAAAAGTTTCACTCTTCGGTATCATGGCTTTAAGTTTTGTATTAGTAGCTTGCGGAACTACTGAAACCCCAGCTCAAGATGAATTTGCTCTAGCTGACTGTAATAAGTATTTTGAAGTACTTCAATGTGTTTTAGATAACCAAACTGAAGTATCACCAGAAGAACTTGCAGATACACAAGTTGCAGTTGATCAGCAAAAAGAAGCTTGGAAGGCACTTCCTGAAGAAGAACTTTCTGCAATCTGTACTTCTAGTATGGATGATATCCGTGCAAATGCTGATATCTACGCTTCTTTTGGTTGTTCAGTAGAGTAAAAATCTGTTTACTTCCTACTTTTCCACTGAATGTCTCTCTCTTTGCAAGAATATCTTGCTAAAGTCACTGCTGGGGAACTCAATCCTCAACAGGAGGCTTTGCATAGTCTAAAAACTCTTAAAGAAAAAAATGCTGAATTTTTTCCGTTTGTTCGTACTCACGATACCTTCATTGAAAAAAATCTGGATCAACTCGTTCAAGGCGAACTCAAAGGAGCTCCTATTGCGATCAAAGACAATATTATGGTAGCAGGAGAAATTTCTTCTTGTGGCTCCAAAATGCTCGAAAACTACGTTGCTCCTTATACGGCGACTTGTGTGCAAAAGCTGATACAAGCGGGAGCTTTGCCAATTGGAAAAACCAATATGGATGAATTTGCAATGGGATCTTCTACGGAGCATTCTTTTTTCGGTCCAACGAAAAATCCCTATGGGGTTAATCGTATTCCTGGAGGTTCCAGTGGGGGAAGTGCAGTAGCAGTAGCCACGGGACTCTGTTTTTGAGCATTAGGAACAGATACAGGGGGAAGTATTCGCCAACCAGCAGCATTATGTGGAATTGTGGGACTCAAACCGACCTATGGGAGAGTTTCCAGATACGGAGTACAGTCTATGGCTTCCTCCTTTGACCAGGTAGGGGTGCTGACCAGAACTGTTGCAGATGCTAGGACTTTATTGGGAATCATCTCTGGATATGATGAAAATGATAGTCAATCAGATAAAAAGGCTGACAATAAAGATTTTCTGACTGCTTCAAAAAGATCCCCCTCTGAAATCAAGATAGCGGTACCTAATGAAGCAATCAATGAAGCTCTTGATCCAAGAGTAGAGAAACTTTTTCGCAAAAAAATCACTGAACTCGAAGATCAAGGATATCAGGTGAATTTTGTAGATTTTCCAATTTTAAAGCAGGCGGTTCCGATGTATTATTTATTACTCTCTACCGAAGTGACTAGCAATCTTTCTAGGTTTGACGGGATGAGGTTTGGTTTGCAGGGGAAGATGTCAGACTTTTCTTCTCTTTCAGAATATTATACGGCGATGAGAAGTCAGGGATTTTGAAATGAGGTGAAAAAGAGGTTGCTTCTGGGGAACTATGTAGTTCAGCACGAAAATTATGAAAAGTATTATATGAAAGGCTACAAAGCAAGAAGATATTTGCAATCAGAATTTTCTAAATTTTTTGAACAGTATCACGTGATATTGACGCCAACAACGCCGACACCAGCGGGAAAGATTGGGGAGAAGACGAGCGATTCGCTGTTGATGTATTTGGAGGATTTGTATACGGTGCCTGCGAATTTAGCAGAAGTCCCTGCAATTTCTATTCCAATGGGAGTGGTCGAGGAGGCAGATGGTAATCTCCCCGTGGGGATCCAGTTGATAGGACCGAAGTGGAAAGAAGGGTTATTGCTGGATATTGCAGAAGGGATTGAGAGGAAGTAAGAAAAGAAAGCCTAAATGTTAAAAAAGTTAACATTTACTTGATTATTATCACCTTTTTGTTATAATTTTATTGTTTTATCTTATTTCACAATTTTTCTAAATGACTTTTGTTCTTAAACAGGCACGTGAAAAGAAAGGCTTTACTCAAGAATATGTTGCTGACATTTTGGATATTTCCCGCCAAACTTACAGCAAAATTGAGAAAGGCGAAACTGAACCATCTCTCGGAAGTGCGGTAAAATTGATGGAGCTCCTTGAAGTTTCCTTAGATGATTTTAAGTATCATGAAGTAGATAACCAGACTTCTATATCTTTTTCTCGAGAAAAATATCATCAAATTATTAAAAATTGTATTAAATATGGAGCATCTAATGATGGAATGATCACCAAGACCAAACTTGCCAAACTCTGTTATTTAGCTGATTTTGCACGATATTACAATCATCTGGAGCCTCTGACTAATCTTAAATATCTTAAAATGGATCAATGACCTGTTCCCAATGAATATTTTACAGCTATTGAAATGCTTCAGGCAGAAGAATCTATCGCCATCACCCAAAAAGGCAATGCCTATCTCATTGAAAATATTACAGATCCAGACAGTTCAGAGCTAAATGAAGACGAACTTCGCTTAATAAAGAAAATAGGGAAAAAGCGAAAAGATGCTGACACAAAAGAAATTGTAGATTTTACTCACTCTCAGCTTCCTTGGAGGATGACAGATAAAATGGATGAAGTTCCATACGCTTTTATCAGCCAAGAATATTATGATCATGTGTACTAAATATCAGGTAGAAATCTGAGAATACGCCCAGAAGCATTATCTCAAATCTTTTGAAAAAACCTATAAATGAGCTTGGAAAATTACTTGGAGAGATAATATTTCGCCCTTTTTAGCCAAAATTGAACAGTTCCATAAAATTGGCAAAGCAACTCTTATCCATCAGGAGCAGGAACACTCTATCTTTAAAATGGAAATTAGTATTTCTGGAACTCATTTTTCCCCAAAAAGTTCAGGAATTAGAGGGATTATATATGCAAATTCGTCGACTCATGTTTCACAGCTTTTGATTATCTACCACAAAAGTCATATCGTTTGAACTAACGAAACCACGTGGCGGGAGAAGTCTATCAAGCAAAATTATCAATTCATTGCACAGATTTTTACTTTTTAGGCAAGAGAGAATTACTTATTTTTAACTGCTTATTAAATTTGTATTTAATCCGATTATTCCATAAATAGACTTCGATTATTCTTTTTTACGAATCATATACCACATCACAAAAATTTAGAAAGTATATATATATGCATAAGAAATCTAGAAAGTAAGGTGAAAATAGCCTGAAAATTTGCGAAAAAAAGCATTAGGGATATAATAACCGTATGATTATTTATCCCTTATTCTCTTTCCCGATGAAAAAGTTTCTCCCTTACACCTTATCAGTTATAGGCTTAGTCAGCCTTTCCCTTTTTTACTATTATTCTCCTGAGCAGGAGCAAGAGGTCGTCCTTTACGATGAGATAGAACTAGAAGATACCATCTTAGATAATGAGGCAGAAGTAGAGGAAGAGTGAGAAAATGCAGTTTCCCCAGAAGAGGAAATCATAGTTGAAGAGGAGGAGTGAGCGGTTCTTGATGAAGAAGCAGTACTTGGAGAAGAGGTGTGAGAAGTAGAGATAGAAAAAGTCTTTTCTGTACAAGAGGAGCCTTCCGTTTCTACAAAGTCTCTTACTACTTACGCGACTACTACCTATCCTGAATGTGATACTGCCGATATTGTTGTAGGAGATTATATAATCTCTGCTTGTAATGTGGGAGCTAGTGTAGCGGGGACAGGAGAAAGCTCATATGGGTATCACTTCCAGCGAGGAAGAAATAGACCATTCCCTCATACTGCCATGTGATCCGATGATATTACTGCCAATGCTACCACAACGCTAGCTGTCAATCCCCAGAGACCTTATATAGGAGATGACCTTTTTATCAAAACTGCTACTGATCCTTATGATTGGTCAGATACGAGAAATGATGATCTGCGAGGAGGGGCAGGAGATACTGCTGATGCAAATGGACTAGGAACACAAACCGATAGACAGGGACCCTGTGCAGTAGGATATTATGTACCTAGTGCATTAGAATGGAAAGAATTATACGAAGGAGGAGTAGCTCTGGGAGCAGGTAATGGATGATGGGATGATCAAAATGGAGATCAACTTAGAGACACTTTACTCTTACCAATGGCTGGTCGCCGTTTGTATGATTCTGCTATTGTAGACCTTTATAATAATAATGGTCGCTATTGGTCTAGTTCTCTTTCTTCGACTTCTCCTACTAATGCTAGCAACTTCAGTTTAAGACCGTCTAGTATCAATCCTAACACTAGCAATGTTCGTTCCCTAGGTTATTCCGTGCGTTGTTTCAAGAATGATATTAGAAATGAAATTTGTAATAGAATTACCGATATTCCCAAAGCTGAATGTAAAGCCTTAGTGGATTTCTATTATTCTACGAATGGAGATGGGTGGACTAATGGGTCAGGAGGTGCAAGTACTAGACCTTGGCTTACAGGAAGTACTGCTTGTAATCGATATGGGCTCACTTGTGCTGGAACGGCTCCTAATAAGTATGTAAGTAAAATAGTTTTGGGAAATAATAATTTGTCAGGAGTTCTTAATCCTTCTCTTTCAGTATTAAATGGCTTAGGCTCCCTTGATATCTATACTAATCAGATAAAAGGAACATTACCATCAGAATATACAGAATGGACTAAACTTACTGCTTTTGATGTATCTCATAATCAGCTTACTTGAATACTTCCTCTGGAATATTGAAATGCACGAACTTGAATGAGATTATTTAGGGTGCAGGATAATCATTTAGTCGGAGAAATACCTGATTCTTATTGTAATCGGGGTATAGAACCAGGAGTAGTATTAAGCCATTTCTCAGTAAGTGATAATGATTTAACGGGGACGCTTCCTGATAAGTGTATAGAAAGTTTTAAGATGACAAGAATAATAGAACTCTGAAACAATCATTTAGATTTATCTAAAATTAAACTAGATGAAGTACCTCATTTATTTTTAGATTTAACAGAGTTTCATATTTGAAATTCTAATGTAGGCGGATATTTTAGTAGTGGTTGGGAAAATTATCTTTCTTGAACTACTAATAAAGGATTAAGATATCTAGATATCTCAAATAATAAGATTACGGGAGAAATTCCAGATTATCTTCAAAATTATCCTTGGGGAACAGGAGCAGGCATAGGAACAAGTGTCGGTCGTGATTATGCACTTAATATCAAAAATAACTGTTTAGATACTACAAATATTCAAGACCCACTTTTAAGTTTTCTCAATCAACGAGCAGAACTCGACTGGCAAACTACTCAAAATGCTTGTGCCGTTCCTCCCCCAAGTCCCACCCCAAGTACGAACTGATGAGGTGGAGGTGTCAGCTTAACGAAAGATAAATGTCCGAATGGGGATTCTAGTCCGAGTTATTATGATGGGGAGTGCTGAATCTCAGAGAATTACGATACAGAGAATGTCGGAGAATTAGTAGATGAAGAACATAATGTTGCAGATGATGAAAATGGAGTGTATGAACGGGCAAAAGAAAACGGACTGACAAGTATGCAGACTTACGAAGATTTCAGACCCAATGATGAAATTACGAGGGCAGAAATGGCGAAAATTGTATCGTTATATGCAGAGAGATTCTTCACTTCTACTTCGTTCCGTTCAGAATGACGAGATGTGGAGAAATGTACTCAGTTCACCGACCTCAACCAAACCAACCCCGAATTGCAATCCTACATCATTCAAGCCTGTAAATTCGGACTGATGGGCTACTACTCCGATGGAGTCACCGTAAAACCCAACTTCGACCCAAATGCGAAACTTCCACTCACAGAACTAGCTACTACCATTTCCAGACTGCTCCGAGGAGAAAAATATAAAGGTAGTGGAGAATGGCGATACCAAAGTCATCTTCTTGCCTTGCAAAAAGCAGGCATTATCCCTTTCAATCTTGACCCTATGAAAAATGAATTAAGGGAGGAAGTATACGGAATATTACAAAAAATTACTGAATAGAAATCTTCAAATCTCCGATGGTGTTTCCTGTGATTTGCAAAATTTTGATCGTCAGCGTTTTCTTTAATCTTTCTTCTGAATGCTTCTCTACAGGATGAAGGTAGATTTCCTGTTGGATCTCTTCCCCTTGGATAGGGAATCTTTCCAAAAGAGTCGTGATAAGATAACTCAGTGTCTCTCCATCAAATTCTTCTTCCTTCACTCAGATTTCTTCAAAAGTAAGTCAACTCGCATCCAAAAATTCATCAATTCTGACAAAAGACTGCACAAGCCAAGAATACTTTCCTAGTTTTTTGATAGGGGCAGTTTCGATATCGTTTTCATCTTGAATATCTCCAAAAATCTCTTCGATAATATCCTCCAAAGTAATCAGTCCTGCCACACCTCCATATTCATCCATCACGAGAGCGATATGTTTGTGACTTTTCTTAAATGCATTTAAAGCGACATCAATTGGAGTAGGGGAGGGGATTTTTGTAATGGGATTGAGTGCTAGCTCACGAAGCTTGAGTTCTCCGTTATTATCATGTTTAAAATTAATAAGCTCTCTGAGAGTGATAACTTTATCCGTATCATCAATACTCTTATGATAGACGGGGATACGGGTATGGTGTAAAGTCAGGAGTTTATCAATAGCTTGATCCACATTCATTGCATCAGAAATGGCATTAATCTTGATCCTAGGAGTCATCGCTTCTTCTACCGTGATTTCTCCAAAGCTAAGCATATTTTTAATTTGTTTGTATTCCGTCTCTTCAAAAGCTCCAGCATTTTTAGACATTTCTATGAATGCCTCAATTTCTTCAGGGCTGATAGCAGGATTTTCTCCTGTTTTGCTAAACTTTTTATTAAACCAATTGAGAATCCAGATCACAGGAAAAAGAATCTTGGTAAATGTCAGATAAAAGGGAGCAATTGCAAGTCAGATCTTTTCCGCGTGGCGAATAGCAAACGTTTTAGGGGTGATCTCTCCAAAAACGATGACCAGAACCGTCACAACTACGGTAGAAATGGTCACAATCGTGGACTCATTGAATCCAACACTTTTTGCTAGAGAGATACTGATGGTAGTAGCCAAGGTAGCAGCAGTGATATTTACAATATTATTCCCGATGAGAATAGACATCAAGAGGACGTCAGGATCAGCTTTCACTTTTTTTAGTGCTTTAGCTCAACTCTTTTTTTGTTTGATAAGGGAATCTACTTTGTGGCTTGCAATGCCAGCAAATGCTGTTTCACTTGCTGAAAAGAACATTGAAATGCCCAGAAGGATAAGAAATGCAATGATCGAAAAGGGGTCCATGTTGGTTAATAAGAAAAAGAAAAATAAATCTGATAACGATAGAGATAATAGTGTTCAGTAGAGGAATGTCAAGGGGAATATGTCCTCACTTTCGTAGAAAAGTCTGACTTTTTTTGCTTTTTAAAAATTATCTGTTATAATTGAATAACAGCTTTATTTCCTTCCTCTACCCATGCTCATCGATTTACTTCAACACTACGACTTTTCAGAGAAAGAAGCCAAGGTTTACCTTGCAGGTCTCAGCCTTGGTTCTGCACCAGGTAGCACAATTGCCAGACACGCAGGAGAAAAAAGAGTGACGGTATATGCTATTCTCAAAGAACTCATCAAGAGAGGAATTTTTACGAGTGTGGTGAAAGAGGAAATCACCTATTTTTCACCGATTTCTCCAGAACAATTAGCATATATATATGAAGAAAAATATAAAACGCTTAAAGAAAAAGTACCAGAATTGATGGCAATAGTAGATAAATTCGGGAATTTACCAAAAGTACAATTTTTTGAAGGAGTGGAGGGATTGAAAAGAATGTATGATGACCAGCTTTCTGCCACTAATGGATTGAAAGCCTTTATGGGAGATCATGAACTCAATAGTAAATTCTGAGAATATTTGACCAACTCATTCATTCCCAATAGAGTGAAAAATAAGGTAGTTGCAAAGGTGATTTTAAGTGATTCTACAGAAAATAGAGCATACCATAAAAAATCTAATAAAACCTTTCTCAAAGAGAGTTGTATTATTGATAATCCGATTTTTAATATTCCTGATGAGGTGCTGATGTATGATAACAAGGTAGCGATAGCGTTATATACGGATCACGATATGTGTGGACTAATTATTCATAGTGAGAGATTTTTTCTGACGATGCAGAGTATTTTTGATTTACTTTGGGAAATGAAGAAGAATGAGAAATAATGCCAATCCGATAGTAGAACAAGAAAAAAAAGATTGGAAAACTGAATTAGCAAAGTTGGGTACAGATATTTTTTCTTTGCCTATCGAATCTATGGAGATCATCAAGGACCAAACTCCAAAACAATATCAATATTATACCTTATTTTGGTATGCAAATACGCGTAGATTCTGACAACCCGCTCCTATTTCCAGTATTACGATGAAGGTAAAATTTCAGTGATTGGATGCAGAATTCTTTATTCCCGTTGAAATTAATTTTCTGGACCCTCAACATATTACCTCTCATGTAGTGGAAAATATCCAAAAAACCCCTACTATAGACCTCTGCCATTTGGCATTTTGGACGATTGAAAGAACTAAAGTGCTTTCTCCTCAGAAAGAGGAATTTAGCTATTATCTGAATACGGAATTGACCGCACAAGATATCGAATTCAAAAATGGCGGAGAGATAGGAGAAAAAAAACAACAAACATTAGCAGGAATTTTGCATTTCAAACAGCAAGTAAAGGAGAAAATTCAACAACATGCTGAGCTTTCTCAAAAAATCTGCACTGCCTATTGTGAAGTATTGAAGTTCTTACTTGACCATACTACCTTAGACATAAACGCTCTTACTGAATCAATGACTAAGTTGGGCTATCCATCAGATGTCATACAAGAGCACTTAGCTCAATTACAGGCTCTTCCTCCCCTTAGAGTTCAGAAACAGAAGAACATAGCACAAGATACTCTCTTACTGTTGAAAGAAAAAGATACATTAACCTTTGCTAATGCATACAAGGACCAAGGTGCTCAGCTTTATCAGAATGTGCTTAAATGATGACCTTACAAAGCATTATATTGGAATGAACTAGAGGTAATTAAACAAAATACCGAAAAATTTAGAAAGTATCTAGGTGCATTACATATTGCTTTTTGACCCGGAGATCTGAGTAAAGAAACACAAATGTATAAGGAAGTATTGGGCATAGAATATCTAGATAAAGAACCCTACTCTCCCCTAGACCCTGAGAATACAAAGATACAACAATTTAGGAAAGATCATTGTTTTGTGGGGGTAGATACTTCTAAGATTTATGAGAATAAAGTAGTCTGTTTACACGATTTGGGATTCTCTCCTCTTTCGACAAATAATTATGATACCTACTTTTTCGACGATACAAATAGTTTTTATAGTAATGACGATATTTTTCACTTCTTAAAAACAAAAAAAATCTCCTCCACAAAGAAGAAAAAACCTGTATTGTTGCAACCTGAAAAATTCAAGGGTTCTTCTTTCGATATTTTTGGGAATACCTTGCTCAATTTTGATAAAGCAGGACAAATCAGACTTATTACTACTTTTATGCAATCTCTAGGGGAAAAAACAACAGGATTTGTGGCAATTCATCATCAGATGGACGAAAAGACTTTATTAGGACTCTATGATACTCCTCAAGAAAGAGTTCGGCGAGAAAGTTTAATTAAATCTGATTACGGATTAGAAAGAGAATCTGCTGGACAACAAAACTACGAATTTAAGTTTTGGGTGGATCAAGAGGGAACTTTGGAAATGGATATCCAAGTTTTAAAAGATGTTATGCTTTCAGTTAAGGGACAGCAAGTAAAGAAAAAAGCAGGGACTGTACTTCATCTTGGAGAATCTGGGAAAATGTCTGATGAATCATTCAGGGCAGTAATTGATCAAACTGATGCAAAAATTACTGATACTATGAAAAGTAATGACGGAAAAGTAACCATATACGTTTTATCAAACAAAGATTTTGATCTGCCCGAGGATGGACTAGGTAATTTTTCTACAACATTTGATCAGAATTATGCTCAGATTGTAAGATACCAGAAGGATCAACTCAATGAAGCAATAGATATTTTGTGAGATGGAAAAGAAAAGGTATATCCAGCTCGTTGACCAGAACGGGAAGAAGAAATAAAAAGCGGAGTAATTACCGTAGGTGCTGTGCCTTTTATAACACAATATGGAAGAAAAAGATATCTATGGATGGATGTAAAATACAATAAAACATTTCAAAGTGTAGGAGATTTTGTAGAATGTCTGGGAAAAACTGATCCTGATGAAGTGTATATTACCTATTTCAATAATACTATGTGAGATGCGGATCACCTTACTTTTAATAAAAATGAAAATGCGGATACCTACACCATGAAAATAGATAACGAGCGACCTTCTTCCCGGAATAGGAACACAAATTTAGAAGTAGATTCCAAAATGCAAACATCTATCACTACATTTGCAAAAAAGATGGCAATACAAGTAATTAAAGATTTTTATATGTAGTTTTATATCTGCTTCTCGTCTTGTTGTAAAATTCTGACAACAGGAAATCGGCATTTGACCTTGATTTTTACCATCTACTTCATTATAGTACACATTGTCAAGATAAGAAGTGTCGCTACTGATGACAGTAATCCGTTTTTGTCCCCAATTCCCAGTATTGAAGGATGTTGCTACATGTCTTGAACAAATAAACAGAGGAAGGAGAGCTCGGATCGAGGCAATTGAAGATGAGAAGTGCACCTCATCATTCATAAACGGTCAAATCGTGTACGAAGATCTGCGTATCGCGTATGGGTAAATGCGTTTTCCACCCATTATCACTAAGGAAACGCTCTCTGCAAAACGAAGTGGATCTTAGATCTACAGAACAAGGTCAGAGGTTAGGATTGCTCCGACTACCTAGCTAAAACAGAGAGATCGGACAACTACCAGGTTTATTATCTGGTAGTTTTTTTCTTTGTTGTGAGATTGTTGTAAAACTTTGACAACAGGAAATCGTAGTCACATATTGACTTTTACTATACCAATCAATATAAATCATATCGTCAAGATGTAAAGAAACTTGATGGATGTGTTCTTTAACAGCAGTATAAAATACGCTCTCACTCTTGAAGTGAGAATATTATATAAAAGTTTTGTGTTTCATTTCTTCACAAAAAATGGACTCGTTTTAGTTTCTAGACGGACCAAGAGAGAACAAACTATTATTAATCCATTAAAATATAAATACAATGGGAACAGAAGAAATACTAAGAATTACCGAAAGAGTACGCAATGGCGGAAAAATTTCGGCTCAGGAATTTAGTACGCTGATACATATTTGTAAGAAGCGTTGTAATAGGTGTGATGAATATGAACCCGTTTACACAAACCACTCTTCAAATACAAGGCAACTTGTATCCTATGTAAGTAATGGTTGTTACTACGGAGGGGAAATATATGGAGAATCTGGTGTCTTTTGTAGAAAATATCCAAAACAAAATGCTCCAAAAGAAGCATTACATTTGTTGGATTTACTCCAAAACAAATCTCCAGAAGAAAGTATTGGTTAATTGTTTAAGAAACCTCGCGATAGTATAAGGTTAATCGTATACAGTTATGGCAAAATATTGCCCTATTATTATTGTTCGCCACGGTGCGTATGGTTCTGATGATAGATTGTCAGAAGTAGGTAAAGAGCAAATCGTAGCTCTTGCTACAAAGCTTAAAAAAGCCTTCTCTTCCAAACCACAATGGTTTGATGAAAGTGCTATCTTGGGAGAGACAACACTCTTGTTTTCTTCCACTGCTCCTCGTGCAAAAGACTCTGCCGAAGTTCTCCAAAAAGAATTAGGATTGAGTTCTTTGTCTCTTGATGAGAATTTGTGGTCTGATAAGAAACATCCTTTTACTCCTGCAAAAATCAAAGCATTAAAGGATAAAATTGATGCATTCTTTGCAGGTGAAGAGAAGAAACTTATCATTATCGTTTCTCATTTAGAATTTACAAACGAATTTTGTGAAAAAGCTGGCCACTTTTACAGTAGTACACCAGATTGGCAACGGAAATTCCATTGTGAATATGGAGAAGGAATATTGACTTGGTTAAGCAATCATGGTCCGACTTCTACGTCCCTCAACGATTATTTTTCGCGAACTATTCTTCAGAAATGAGGACTTGTTGATTATCTATAAATAATCAGCCAGTGAAGTCCTCTACTGTGAGTGAGGACACAACTTCTTAAAACAGAAAGAAAATGATGTGGCTTGCAGGTATGGTAATATTTCTTTATGGAATAGCTATTGGAGCGGGATTAACAGTGTTATTCCTTAAAAAAGAAGTTAAAGAGAAAGAGAAAAAATTGAAATTAGGTCATCAAGATAAATCACTTGATAATAATCTTAATCCCAATTCAATATTGGAGAAGATGGTTGCCCCCTCTTTAAAGACACTACATATGAGAAATCTTTGAAATATATTTCTGAGATACATCTGACATTAAGTCAGACTGGTAAAACAAACGACAAGACCAGAGAGTAAACTTTGTCGTGCAAAGTCTGAGTATCATCGGACAAAAATTAACTGGAGTTTTTCTTCCAGTTTTTTTTATCCACGAAGATATTCTGCAACTGTTTTAGGATTAATTACGGTATAGCTCGCATTAGGATAATTTTCTACGAATTTATTTGGGAGTGATCAGCCTTTTTTTTCTGAATATTTACATTCAAAACAGGTATATTCTGTATCTTTTACCTCTACAAAGTCGATTTCTCCTGCATCAATCCATCTCCAAAAATACTGTTTTTCTCTGAAATGGTGATATTGGAGATATTTTGTCCTCTCAATGAAGAAAAAATTTTCTCGTAAACCTCAAATTTCATTGGCATTTCTCAGAGATAAAGGAGCAAAATTATTGAGTACCGCATTTCTCACTCCCAAATCTCGAAAATAGGCTTTTTTATTTGATTTAATTTCCCTCCTTTGATTGGTATGAAGGGGATGAAGTAAAGAAATAATATACGCCTGCTCCAAAATGGTAATATACTTTTCCACAGTCATTTTATCTACCCCGACCGTAGTTGCAATTTCATTGTAAGAAAATTCGCTTCCAATCTGTAATGCTAATGCTTGTAGAATTTTTGTGATGATATGAGTCTTCTGAATACCATCATACATTAAAATATCCTTATAGAGATAATTTTCCACTAAGTAATGGAGATATTCTTCTGTTGATTGATTTTTAGGAAGAAGAGCATCAGGGTAGGATCCATAGATGAGCCTCTGTTGAATAAGCTGAGAAGAAAGCGGTTCGTGGGGTGAGGTTTCTTCAATGGATAGGGGGTAAAGTTTGTAAATATAAGACCTTCCCGTAAGGGGTTCAGAAGTTTTATTTGCCAGATCAAAACTAGAAGATCCTGTGGCAATAATTTGTTTTTCTGGAAAATTTTCGACTAAAAGTTTGATGATCAGCCCAATATCCGTTATTCTTTGAGCCTCATCAATAATAATTAGTTCATAAGGCTGAACGATCTGAGAAAGAATACGCAAGGAAGGTTGTAAGGTTTCTTGGTTTTCTCTATCATCTCCAGAAAGGTAGAGAGAAGATTTTGTAGAAAAAACTGATTGAATTTGTCTGACCAGAGTTGTTTTTCCAACCTGTCTAGGACCGTAAAGAATAATCGCTTTTCCTGTGAAGCATTTTTTAAGGAGATCATCGTGGATTATTCTCGTATACATCGTCAGCTTGGGTAAAGAAATAAATCTATTGGTTGCTACTTTTAGTGATCGAAATAGAAATAAGTAGCTACTTTTAGTGATTTTATAGTAATCTCTTTATAAATTACAAGCGGTATTTCAATCATTTTTAACATTATGCCTATAAAATACTATATCCACTCTGTTGTAAAACTTTAACAACAGGAAATCGTAGTCATGTATTGACTTTTACTATACCAATCAATATAAATCATATTATCAAGATGTAAAGAAACTTGATGGAGGCGTTCTTTAACAGCAGTATAAAATACGCTCTCACTCTTGAAGTGAGAATATCATATAAAAGTTTTGTGTTTCATTTCTTCACAAAAAATGGACTAGCTACTTTTCACTATGAGAAAAGAAAATCGAATTAGAGTTATAAATCATGTAATATTTTATGGTATGAAAGAAAAATTAGTATTCAGTACAGTGATTCCGCAACAGTGTAGAAGTCGGAGAATTTTATGGTTAAACCTTACAAGTTTAGTTTTATGGAAATGGTATATAGAAGGAGGATCCTTCTTTTGCTACGATGTAAAATTGAAACCTTTATGCAATCTTACCGCTTCCTTAACATCTTGGTTGGATTTATCAAGATTGAAGACCATCATGGAAAGGAAAAAAGAAGTGGAGAAAAAGGAAGGAGAAAAGGATGCAATAACTGAAATCATCTTGGATGTTGCCGATTTCCAAGGTAGGATTAAGCCTTATTTAGAACTTCTACTTCCCTATGATTGTAAGATTAAATTGAATTGTAATCATCAGTATTTTCAGAAAGTGCTTTCAGAGCTAAGTTCAGAAGAGGAAAAAGCTCGAATTGAACGTATAGAAGTTGCAGATTTCCGAGGCTATCTTCGTCGAGAAAACTTTCCTCAAAAGCCTCTTCTTTTAAAGGATATTCTTAAAATGGAAGAACAATCTGAAAGCGGAACAAGACGCATTGGACTGATTTTTGATCCAGAATTTATCTCTGACAAAGAAAAATTACGGGAATATCTGAGAGAGAAGTATTACTATACTAAGTAAAAATAATAAATAACTGTGATATGAAATTTGAGATAAAAAAAATCGTAGACATCCCTACTTCTACCTATCACACTGCTAAATATGGAGAAGATAACTTTTTCATTGCTGGTAGCAACTGGAATAGAAAGTCCGTTCAAAAAGGAAATGAACCGCTTTTCTCAGCACAAGGGAGATTGTATCATTATGGTGCTGGTAAAGTAGTCTCTTTTCCTACAGATACGGATATGCTCTATATTGTGGAAGTAATCTCAAAAGATTTGCTCTTTTTGGGAGCAAAGACAGAAAAGAATACCTTTCAGCTTTTTTCCCTCTCTCAAAAGAAGGTAATCAAGCAGCAAAGTGATCCACAAGGTGGCGGATGTTATGGGACCCTTTACCTACCCGAAAATCAGGAACTATTGATGGCTACGAGAAACGGTTTCCTACAAACCGTAGATATAGCATCTCTCAAAGTAAAAAAATCTGTACAAATCACCCCATCAGGGGTAAGATTATGGGGGATTTATTACGATACCTCTGAGGGAAACATCTATACGGGAGATTATCTAGGGACACTCTATAAAATCCGAAAAGATGGATTTACAATAGAGAAAAAAGTCTGCCTCTACGATCTCTATAAACATTACGATAATCACGACAATCCTCCTTCATTATGGGGACTTTCCTATCAAAATGGGAAGATTATTGGTGGTGATAGGTTTGGAGGGATTACGATTTGGGATAAAGATTTACATCAACAAGATCATTATCGTCTCAAAAAAGACGGAACTTTGATTCTGGACCCACTTCAAAAAATTCCTTCTTGCGAGGTTGAAAGCGTAATGTCCCTGAAAATGGTTGATGATCAACATTTTCTTTTAGGTTCACGATGGGGAAATGTTTTTCTCGGCGATACCCAACGTACTTTACAGAAAATACTAACGGTGCCTATGGGTATTCAAAAGGAAAATTCTGCCTTTACGATGGAGCGATTGGATCATAACGACGGTATTGAGATATTGATAACGTTCGGTGATGGTCAAGTATATGCTTTAACATCGGTTTCAGAAGAGTAAAAATCAGTCTGGTAAAACAAGTTGCAACGACCAGAGAGTAAACTGTTGCAATGCAAAGTCTGAGTATCATCGGACAAAAATTAACTGGAGTTATGTATTCCAGTTTTTTTGTTGTTAACGGATGGATTTTGGAAGGGTAGCTACTTTTGGGGAATAGAATCGAAACAAGTAGCTACTTTTAGTGACTTTAAGCGAATATAGGGGAAAATGTACAGGAATTCTAAATTTTTTACAATACATTACTTACATTCCAGTTTGGTGTAAAAATTACTTCTTTCTCTTTTCCTAATTTCTTTACTGCAGAAATTCCTTTTGTTGTTTTAATAAATCTCTTCGTTTGAGGATACTCATCAGCGAACGAGTAAAAAATCTTGGGAATACTTATTCCATTGCCTGATTTAATCTCAATAGGAAGCAATTCTCAAGCAGTAGAATGATAAATGAAATCGATTTCACTTGCATTCAGCTTTTTATAGATATTGATTTCATCGTGCAGGTGGGGTTTATTTTTCAAAAGCTCAAGAAAAACGCTATTTTCTATTCAGCGACCATCATTGGCGAGATCATAATTTTTTGTCAGGAAGGTCATTAAGCCAAGATCGCCAAGATAGAGTTTGGGATGCGTAGTGAGTTCTTTGGTTTTATCTTGAAAAAATGGATAGACATAATGAATAATCTGACTTTTTTCGAGGATATATAGATATTTTTCTAGTGTTTTTTTGCTAATTCCTGTTCCTTGAGCTACGGACTCATATTTCAGCAGATTGCAGGTATTGCGAACGAGGTATTGCAAAACCTTCTCGAATACGGGAACTTCCTGTTTCGTCAATCGAAAAGCTATATCTCTTTCTATCAGCCTTGTGAGAATTTTTCCAAGTTCGGTGATTTTTTCCTGTTGTGAATTAGCGAATACTACTGCTGGATAGCCTCCTCGTGTGCAAAATTCTTGTCGTAAAGGGTTAAAAATGGCTTGAACACTTGGGGAAATTGTTGTTGTTCTTTGGAATTTCAAGCCCTTACTTTCTACAAATTCTGCGAAACTGAAGGGATATACGGTCAATTCAGCACCTCTTCCTACCAAACTCGATCCGCCTTCTCCTACCTGCCACATTCACGAACCTGTTGCAATTACAGTCGCGACATAGTTTTTTTCGTCATACACCGCTTTGAGAATATCCTGAATATGCTGGATCTCTTGCACTTCATCTAGGAGAATTAGTGTTTTTTTATCTTTTAAATCTGCCCCTATCGCAGTTTGGATAAAATCGTAAAAGTCCTGCTTATTTACAAAGGTTTTCTGACCAAAAATATCCTCGAAGTTGAAATATACCAGACTGGAAAACTGTTTTTGTATGTCTGTATCTTCTTGTAAAAGAGAAAGAAGGCTGGTTTTACCCGCTTGCCTTGCTCCCAAGATAACGAGGAGCTTTTCTTTGGAAATCAGTGTTTTAATCTGGTGAATATAGCTTTTTCTAATAAACATTTTAAAACTATAAGTGTTAAAATCTAACTAGATGATACAAATTTTCACAGGGAAATCAAGAGAAGAGCGGAGATTTTTTATACTTGATGTGTTTTTAGAAATGTGAGCTTTCCCCTCTGTTGTAAAACTTTGATAATATAATCTTATAAGTAGCTGTTGACTTTTATATAGTAATAATTATAAATAATACCATGCAAGATATAAAATATCTTACAGGAGGTGATCTTTAACAATAATCAGTAATCATTTTAAAATACATGCTATATGAACGATGGCAGAAAGTTTCAATCGGTAGCTGAAACCGTAAAACAGCTTTTTGAAAACGGCATTACCCTCGAAGTAGTAGCCGAAGTATTAAACATCTCCTTTTCTACTGCGGGGAATTACAAAAAGAATGCTGAAAAGCAATTCAATGTAGTATTCCCACGTAAAACGGGAAGTGAAGTCTATCGTGATTTACTCACAACTCATGCCCATAAAGCTTGGATAGCATTACAGAGAGGGAGAGAAACTGTCTTTGATAAGGCAGTAGCAATAACCTTAGAGTTTGAAAAACTTTTACTGGCAAGTAAAAGTATGGGAGCAATGCTTACCACGCTTACCTCCCCGTGTGTTGCTCAACCCCTTCCTGTGCATTTAATTCCCTATTGGAACTTTATGCAGAAACAGTGTTTGCAGAGTTTTCAGCAAGTAGAGGTGGATGTCTGTGGATTTTTAAAAAGCATAGGAGAGGGGAATATTGATATTTCAAATGTAAAAAATTTGAATACCTTATTACCACTCTTAGCAGAATCACAGTCTAACTATCGAAGCAAGGTCGTGTCTGTTTTGGATGTGGAGGTAGTGAAAAAGTTTATTGATCAAGCTTTGGAGAGTCTTCAATTATCAGAGCGAGAAAAATCTATCCTTACGATGTTTTACGGGATAGGAAAATCCGCACGTGCTCCGATTTCTCTGAATCTTCCTCCTGAGGAACAAAAGCGGGAACGCCGATTACAAGAAAAACTCCGTGGGAGGAGTTTGGAAGAAATTGGGGATGAACTCGGGCTAACCCGTGAACGAGTGCGACAAATTCTAGAGAAAATAGAAAAAAGACTCTTAAAAGACATTCGTGTAAACGGTGACTCTATTACAGATCTTCTCATATATGAGCGAAAAGTCGCTCGGCCTAATGAGAAAATTACAAGTCTGAAGGAGGAGACCAAATATTTGGAGGTTTATTATCAGCAAGAAATTGATAAGTTGGGAGGGGAAAAACAAATTATTTATGATGGTTCGATGTTGTCATCTCATTCTCCTATCGCCACCGCTCTTTCTTTTCTTACAACGAGTATTGAAGAACTGCAGTGCTCTGTGCGTCTTCTTAATTGTTGTAGGTCCAAGGACTTTAAGTATATCTATGAATTGGCCAATAAGGATTCCCTACGAGAATGCAGAAATTTTGGGAAGAAAAGCCTAAATGAGCTTGATGATATTTTTGTTTCTGCGGGGTTAGACCGTATGCAGGTATCCGAGGCTTTGATTAGGACTGCAAAGGAATTAATCCAAGAAAAAATAAAAGCTGAGTAAAAATCAGTCTGGTAAAACAAACGACGAGACCAGAGAGTAAACTTTGTCGTACAAAGTCTGAGCATCATCGGACAAAAATTAACTGGAGTTTTTATTCCAGTTTTTTTATTTCTCTTTTTTCTTCCGCCTCTCCAAAATGAGCATCGCACTGACGGTATCAGTTGCCTCATTTTTCTTAAAATTTGAGATGATTTCTCAGCTTTCTACACTAGTGTAGTCTTCTTCCATCGTTTCAATGGTAATTTCATCTTTTTCGATGATATAATTCAGAGAATTCATAAATTTAGTAATTCTCTCCTGAATATCCTTCTGTTTGCTTGGTCGTCAGAGGACGATGGTTTTCACGCCGTATCTCTGGATGAGGTCCGAGATATGGAAATAAATCATCTGGTCGTTGAGCAGGTAGCCGACAGGAAAGATGATTTCGCTAGAAAGCGGGGAGTAGGCAAGTCCAATATATTTGCTTCCTCGGTCAATTCAAAGGACGGTGGATTCTTTTCTCATAGGTTGTTAGTATAAAAGGTAAAAAGTATAAGAGGTTAAAAGGCTGAATTTGGAGGTTTTATATTTTGCTTAAATTTGGACTTGACTTTATATTATTATTTCCATATAATCCAATCTATGGAAGAGCCTCTCCGTACAACTGTGGACACGAGGGTTGCAATATTTAGCAATAAGTCAGTATAATCTCTTTCTAGATACAGAACTGTGAAAAGTCCAAATGAATTGTATCTTTCGTAGGACTTTGATACTTTGATAGTGTTTGCAAATACTATCCCCTTGAATGATACAATAAAGGGAGTATCAGCAACTGTATTGGAAGGGAAGTCATTTCTGGCTTCTCTTTTCCGTTTTTGTTATTTTTTATGTCGTCCTTACAGGGCTTGTTTTGAATATTTTTTGAACAACCCCCTGATTACTTCGTTCGCTGTCCCCCTGACAGGGGACTAAACTGTATGAAACACTCCGTTCATTGAATAGAGTTTATCTCCCTGTCAGGGGAGAGGGAGGAGGACGAGTCAAGAGTAGGACGACGGAAGAGGGGTTGTTAACAGGAGCTTTTGGGAGTAATAATCGGGTCAATCATATAATTTGCCTCAATGTGCTTCGTCGGTTGTGGCTTCACCGTTTCAATATATTCATTCATTAACTGCTTCAACATATCATACTGCACAGGGGTAAAATTCTTCAAAAAATCTGGATAATAATTTTGGTCATAAACTACATCAAGAAATAGGTTATTGGTTCGTTCGTTGTTTGTTCATTCGTCATTCGGACGGTTTAACGAACCGTCCCTACGCGATAGGTTGATTTCTTGTTCCAACTGTTCAAAATTCATCTGCGGTGCCCCGCTGAACAGCGTGGGTCAGATTTTTTTATTCTTTTCAAAGTCCCAAAGCCGGATATTTCTCTTCTGCCCAATATAGATGATACCATATTGTTTCACCAATTTACGCTTCCAGCCGTATTCATACAGCTGAATCTTACTCACCGAATAGAAATCAATCTGCTCCCTAACGAGGGCATTTAATAAATTCATACACAGACTTCCTACCCTCAAATTCGTAAATCCTCACGGACCATTCAAAATGTAGGCTTTTGTGAAGTTGTATTTTCTGTATCGTTCTACTAGCGCTTTCCCAAGGACATCTTCGATGCCATTTCTTTCCAGAAAAAGCTCCTCATCGTTGCACGAAAGGTAGACTTTATCACTGGAAATGTCGATGTAGAGTGTTTGCATAGCAATATGATAGAGATTTCAGGATGAAATTCCATTGATTTTTAGTTGAGAATTAGTTATACTTCTGTTGCCAAATCTTTCATACGTGTTGGTCTTACTAACAAAAGAGGGCATTTTGTAGTTCACACTACATTTGTTCTCTTAGTAGGATACTTGTGAAAGGTTTGGCGACCGTGAATTGCAAAGTGTCCTTTTTTTATTTTTTTCCCCATTATCAATGGTTGAAACACTACAAACTACTTCTGGAGTAGATTTTCCAGAGATTACAAAAGAAGTGTTAGATTTACAACAAAATGTTAGAGAACAAAAACCCCAA
Organism: Candidatus Peribacteria bacterium; assembly: GCA_031261265.1. Next base: position 12,455 of record JAISKI010000045.1, on the reverse strand, counting down.
ACAAAAGAAACACAAGAAAACAAGGAAGAAATTACCTATGCTAATTTAAACGAACATTTGAATAAACGAGCCAACGAAATTACCCAAGAAATAGAACAGAAAGGAAATCCTCTTCCAGAGGAAGAAAAAATGAAAAGAAATTTAAAGATTCTTGAGGTAAGCAATGAAAGTAAGTCTGCCTTTGAGGTAAATTCTTGGGGTGGAAGTATCGGGATAGAATTTGTAAATCGTTTCGGATATAGTCCAGATAGTTTTCCAGATACCCTCATTCCTCGCACACCTGAACAGACCGAAAGTATTTTTATCCATCATAAGGTTTGAACAGAGAATACTTGAGGATTCCAACTCAGAAGATTAAAAAATGAAAAATTGGAAGATTTCTCCAAAAGAGCAATTAGGCTTGCGAATATCATTAATAAGTGATTATTTGTGGCTTTTTCTTCTAGAAATTTCAATCAATTTTATGTAAATAAAGCTAATAAAGAAGCTGAACTAATGATTTCTTATGAAGACACCACTAATCACGCTTGGACTTGGAAAAATACGAGAGTTTGGATAGATACTTATTCTTACATTGCTAGCCAAATACTTACGAATGGTGGAGAACTTGATAATTCTTGAAAGTGGGTATATGCTAAATGAACGAGAAATCCTATGGACGAACTTATGGATTTTATGAATGAAGAACGAACGGTAAGGAGTGGAAAGCAAATAAAAAAGTTTAAGTACTAATTTTCTAGGCAAACATTCTCTGTAAATCCTCATCTTTATTTTTCAAATGATATAAAAAGCAAATTGAGAGAGAATTTTTATAAAATCAAGATAAATTACTTGCTTTTTATTTTTTTTTGAATATACTAACACTACTAAATACGTATAGTAGTGTTTATAAACACAATATAATTTACTTCCTCATTCATCAACCTATGCCTCAAAACCTCTCAAAAGAGTATTACGCTCTGATAAAGATAGAACAACGAATCTTATCTGAACATCAAAAACATATTACCTATAAAAGGGAAGACTTTTCTACAATTCCACGAAATGAACCTTGTCTAGGAATCTTCTGAGAAAGGGGAGTCGGAAAGAGTACTATTTTACTTCAGAGAAGACTAGAAGCTGAAAATTCCCTCTATTTCTCAGCAGATCATGTAATTATAAAATCCATTTGACTGTTTCATTTCGTGATGTATGCCGTACTGGAAGAGGGAGTTCAGACTTTTTTCATTGATGAAATCTTTAGATATGATAATCGAAGACAGGAAATTAAAAATATTTTCGACTCATTTCCTGGCATTCAGATTGTTTTTTCTGGCTCTTCTTCAATGGCAGTCTATGGTGGAGTGGTAGATTTAGGCAGAAGGGTCTATGAATATAAGGTTAATACCCTGAGTTTTAGAGAGTTTTTAAAGCTGAAATACCACATTGATTTGCCAAAAATTAGTTTCAAAGACCTACTTACACATCATAAAAAGCTGTCTAGTGCCTACAGTTTGAAGTTCAGACAGAAATATTTTAGAGAGTATTTGAAAAGTTGAGCTTATCCTTTCGGTTTGCAGAGTAATACAGGGTCATTTTTACTCAGATTGCAAAATACTTTGGACAGAGTACTATTGGAAGATTTGAAATATATTAGAAATTACGAGATCCAGAGTTTAAGTAAGCTCTCCAAATTGTTGTATTTCATTGCGATGACTCCTCCAAGTGAACTCAGCATTCATAGTCTAAGCCAGAAAATAGATCTGGATAAAAATGTGGTAGATAGTACGCTTTTTCTCCTCAATAAAATCTGAGTGGTAAATCTTATTCAAAAAGGAGAAAATCTGAGTGCTAAAGTTAGGAAAGAATACAAAATCTTTTTAGGAGATACCAATAAATATTATGTGAATAACTTAGAGCCAGAACTCTGAACCATCAGAGAAGCATTTTTCGTGAGCGAAATGAGAAAGCTACGAACTCCTACAGAAAGACTGGAAATGTCTGTTCCACAGAGTTGAGACTTTAAAGTGGAGCATATAGGAACAGGAGAGATGTGGTATTTTGAAATTTGAGGAAAATGAAAATCTTTGAAACACTATGCTGATGATATCTTTCTCGTAAAAGATGAAATAGAAATTTCTGGAAGTGAGAGAGAAATACCGCTTTGGTTGTTCGGATTTTTAAGCTAATAATTCAGAGATAAGCACCGAAATTATTCAAACATTCTCTGCAAATCCTCATCTTTAATCATCTTCGGCGTTCGCATCGGCTCGAAAGTTATTACGATTTCTACCTCAAAATCAGGCACCGCTTCCAAGACAGCATTTTTCACCATTTCCATCAGCATATCTGCCATCGGACAGGCAGGCGTGGTGAAAGTCATCGTAATCACGCAGGACTTCTCCTCTTCACTCACCTTCACCTCGTAAATGAGTCCCATCGTGAAAAGGTCTACCAGAGGGAACTCTGGGTCGTATACGGTTTTCAGCTTTTCTATTATGTCATTTTTCGTTTCTTCGTCATTGTGAGGAACGAAGCAATCCACTTTATTTTCTGTCATATTTAGGTTCTAAGAATAAGAAGTACTGCAAGATGATAAATCCTGCCAATAAAATCAACCCTCGCCATTTCGTCCAGCTTCCGAGCAACAATAACAATACATTAATCAACGCATACAGCCCAAAGAGGAAGGAGAGTTTGTAGCTATCTCTCAGATTTCTATCTCTGAATTCTATTTTTCTAAACAGTTCCTGTGCATAAAAAAAGATGAAAAAGCTGACCCCTCGCGAGAGAATAAAGGTTCCAACCAGTCCGAGTCCGATCCCGATGAGCGGGTCTTCAAAGACATTAATCATCGTGTAGTCAATCAAGAGAATAATCGCTCAGAGAATGATTTTGACGAGAGATCAGAGTTTATAAAAGTTCATATCTGCGAGAGAGAGGGAGTAAAAGCTGAGATTCGATCACGATGAATATATTATTGGATCCTTTTTATTTGAGGGGTTTTGTCATCCAGAGAAGAAAAGATAAATTCGTACCTAAAATTCTCTGCTCCCTTCAAAAGCTCTGGTAGCCAAACCTTATCATCTGGTCGCATTTCATCAAAGGGGATATCTTCCACATCAAACCATCTCGGCATCATTTCTTCAGATTCATAGACTTCACCGTTATATTTCGCTGTAAAAACTGAACAATCAGTATCATTCTTTTCTCCAGAGTCCTTATAACGAAATGCTAAAAATCCTTTGTAGATTGCCTCAGATTCCTCCAATTGTACTCCGACTTCTTCTTCCAATTCCCTCAAACCTCACTGGATCACGGTTTCTCCTTCGTGGATTTTCCCACCTGCACCATTCCATTTTCCTACACCAAATCCACGCTTTTTCATAGCAAGCAGAATCTGTCCTTGATCATTAAAGAGAAGTACGAGAGTAGTTTGGAGCATTCAAAACAGTAAAAAGAAATAAAAATCAGATTATAATCAGAGTTCAGCGAGTTTTTCATTAGCCTGTTTCCACAACTTAGAAAACGATCAAACGAAATCATCAGGAGCCTCTGCCAGCCATTGTTCTACTTCAGCTTTTTTTGCCCATTTGACGGCTTGAACCTCTTGTGGATCAAAGACGAACGGACTTTCTTTGGGAATCCTAACAAAAAAGAGAGCTATAAAATGGGTCCATCCACCACTGCTGGCCAGTTCTTTATTGAGGAGTAGGGGATTGGATATTTTGATCCCAATCTCTTCTTGGGTTTCATGAATAATATTCTCTTCATAAGTTTCTTTTCCTTCCACAGTTCCATTTACAGCGATGGTTCGCTTGTCAGGATTATGGGTTTTGCTAGAAGCTCTCTGGGTCAGTAAAACCTCACCCTCTTCATTTTCCACCCAAAGAGAAGCAATTCTATAAATATCTTCATGCAGAATTTCATTTCTTTCTTTATATGTGATGATTTCATCATTTTTATCAACAATCGGTATGAGCATGAGAGTAAATAAAAAATAAAGTATCATTGCCAATTATCCTATTTCCACGTTTACTTCTTCTGTATATTTCTTTTCTGCTTCTATTTCTTCCTGTCTTTCCTTGCTCAATTCACCAGCAGAACGGAGATAAAACGGATTATTCCCCCATTCAAAGAATTTATAATACATTGCATCCCAAATTCCTAATCCTGCGATAATCACGGTATATCCTACCAAGGGAGGTACAATCATAAATAAAAACAGATTTTCTACGATTTGTTCCTTGGGTAATCCCATCACAACTGCTAAATATATTACCGTACTCAACATAAACCCTAGCAAATTTCCCATGACACTAGAGGCAGCATAATTGGGTTGAGCGAGGAATTCAATCAGATTTGAAGTGATAAAGAAAGAAAAAATAATCTGAATTCCGAAAATCGTAAACACCGTACCAATGTCCTGCTGAAAGAGAAAATACAGAGGAATCGTTAAGATAAAGATCACGATCGAAGAAGTGAAAATTAGCCCAAACATTTTCCCGAGAGCATAGTATCTTTTGCTGAAAAAGAGATTATAGAGCAGGGCGAGTCCCATATTCCCAAGCATTCCTGCTACAAATCCAATTCCTGCCAAAAGGATCCCTAAAATGGGACTTGGAGTACCATCTCCTCATAAAAATCCCCCAATTGCACTCAACATCCCAAAGAAAATTCCCGAGATACAGATTCCGACCACGATCCCAATAAATGTTTTTCCAAAAAAACCTCCCAAACTAACGTCATTCGGGGCATTATCAAGTAATCTCTCAGCTTTTTTACTGAGGGGTACAGGAGCTTCCTGTTTGATAGGACTTCCTCATCCGATAGGAGGAATAGAGGTTAAATCCAGAGGAGTGGTTGCATCCATTGAGAAAGAAATAGAGAATAAAGGTATTACTTACACTGTAAGGTTTTAAAAGCTGTTCGTAGAGCATTTTGTTCATTTTTGGATTCAGTACTGTGAGACCAAATGGCGATCGTATTTGCATCTTTTTCCACAAAAAGCTGTGTCATATAGAGGTTTTGAGGCACTTCCTTTACAAAACCACTACTAACCACATACGCTACCAAGTGAGCAGACTTCTTTTCTCCTGCACAAGGGACAGCAAACTTTTCATCACGTTCATGTTCCAGTGTCAATCCCTTCTCTTTCAAAGTGTCAATCGCCTCCTGAGAAAAGAGCAATACGCCTTTACCTTGATTGTATTTCTCGACCAAAAGCAAAGAATCCTGATATCCACTCTCTGCTCCTGTTTCTGTATAAAGAGCAAGAATCTCATTCGTGTCTTCCTCAGGAATCTCTTGCGAAACCAAGGAAGTCTGACCCTGATAGAGCAAGTAATAGCCGTTTCCTTCCAGCTTTATTTGCTGAGTACTACTTCCACAGCCAGCCAAGACGAGCAACCCTGCTCCTAAAATAGAGAGATACTTTTTCATGATGAGAGAGATTAAATAACCAAATAGATTACTGCCAAGACGATTCCCAGCACAATCCCAATGATAAAACTTTTGATAGCAATTTTTTCTTTATCGTCAAAGTCCTGGTATTCACTTCTGCCAGCCCAAAGGGTCGCAATTAGATATCCAATAATCAGTCCACAAAAAACCAAATATCCTGGTAAAAGAATGGTCTTGATCAATTGAAAATTCTGAGCGGAAAAAAGCATTTCTCCCCTGAGAAAGACAATTCCTACCACCAAGGTCAGAAAGAGAAAAAATCCTCTCAAGACTTTGAAAAATATTCGCATGCGTTTTTGTTTTGAGATAAAGTATCTTGAATGTAGATTTTTGGCTAGGAAAATCAAGGAATTCTCTCTGAAAAGCATCTGATTTTTTTTTGGTTGAATGTTCATCGGAAAATCGTATAGTGAATACGTCACAGCTTTTTTATCTCCTGATCTTATCTTACTGATGAAAAGCGAAACAGCATTGGTCCTGATTGGACTCCAAGAAATACGAAGAGAAAAAAAATCTGATTATTATCTCCGTAATATGGAGCCTTTAATCGAAAGAGCAATCTATCTGGTGCAATATGCCAGAGAAATGGGCTATAAAATCATTTTCATTAAACACTATGAAAGTGAGGGGGATTTCACTCCAGAGAGTGAGATTTCTCAACGAATAGATGATTTGCCACCTCACGAAAACGATACCGTGATCGAGAAACACAAGATATCCTCTTTTTACGAAACCAACCTCGCCGAGAGCTTAAAAGGAATCAAAAATATTGTGGTAGCGGGAATCCCGACCAATCTTTGTGTTCGTATGTTCGTAGAAGAAGCCTATGATAGAGGATTCAATATCGTACTCATTGAAGATATCTGCCAAACCTATAATGATAAATTGCAGGACTTTACGCTAGATGATCTCAATGAAAGCAGACCAGATTTGGATATCGTTCGTTTAGATCAATTTCTTAAATAAAAAATATCCTTTTATCTCTTCACCTATTCTGCCTATGAAAGACATTGAAGTAGAATTGAAATTCAAACTTCCTCATAAAAAAACCTTATTGGACTTTTTAGAGAAAAACGCAGTTCTTCATAAAGAAAGTTTTCAGAAAGATAGCTATTTTGCACCATCATATAGAGATTTCTTTGCAGAAAGACCCATCAATGAACGGTTAAGAATTAGGGAATCGAACCAAGGAAATAGTGTTAATTATAAAAACTGGAAAGAACAAGACGGCAAACAATTAAATTATTGCGATGAATATGAAACCCCTATAGAAAAGCCTGATCAAATAGAAAAGATCTTTCAGGCTTTAGATATTCAACCAGTGATTGTAGTGAATAAAAAAAGAAAGTCCTTTATGTATCAAAATGTAGAAATTTCCGTGGATGAGGTAGAGGAATTGGGGGATTTTGTAGAACTGGAGATGAAGGGTGAATTTGATTCCTCTGAACAAGCAGTACAGAAACTCTATACCTTATCGAATACTTTGGGATTACAGAGAGACTGGGAAGATAATAAAGGATATCCTTGGCTACTTTTAGAAAAAAAAGGAATAATATAATAAATTAGATAAGAAAATGATAAACAAATCTCCACTCCAACTTACTCCACTTCATCCTACCTTTGATCAGCTTCAAAGGAAATTTTGAGATACAAGCCTTTCTGCGATTTATGGGTGAGGATGTACAAAAAAACCAGAATTATATTTTGTTTTTATGAATCCGACTGCCAGAAACGTTGCCTCTCAGCTTGATCGAAAGGGGATTAGAGCACCACGAATCGGTACCAAACAAACCCGAAAAATGTTCTATGACTTAGGACTACTTACAGAATCCCTCTTTATGCAAACAAAAACGCTCAAACCTCAAGAATGGACGGAAGCATTTGCAGAGGAGTTGTACACCTATCTAAGTGATCAGGGGATTTTCATCACCAACCTCGCAAAATGTACTCAAATTGATGCCCATGCTCTGAAGGACTCCGTATTTAAAGAATACCTTCCTTCCATGCACCAAGAGATCGCTCTCCTTGATCCAAAACATATTATTACCTTCTGAAACCAAGTCAGCTCCGTTTTGCTAGGAAAACCTATTACCGTGAGCAGCTACCCGAGTAATGAATATGAAGAACTAAAAGTCTGAGAGAAAACCTTTAAAGTCTATCCTTGTCGGTATCCTGTGGGACAAGGCTATCGTAATATTCACAAAGCAAAAGAAAGAATCAATCAAATATATGCTTAATCGTTGAAAGTCTGTCGATAAAAAAGAAAAAAAGGCTGAACTGCGAATAACAATTCAGTCTTTTACTACTGTTTACTTTGCTCCGAGATATTCCCGAAGTTCGGTGATTTATTCTATAAGGACAAATAATTCATTTAATGCTCTATCCCACAAGACACCATACTCTGGCAAAACAGTTTCGTAATCAAATTCTCTCTCATACCAATTCCCAGAATGTCGCCCATTATAGGGCTTACTTTTCATTTGTATACACAAATGTAATTCATCAATAAAAACTACCTCAAATGCATGAGAAAGGTAGGGATGTAAACATTGAACCAAATATGTTAAAATATCATTAGTTCCACACAATAGTATTTGATGTTTGTTGTCCGAGAAAAGTCCTTTCCCTGTCTTGATAGTATAATTCACAGATACATTAGGAACATTAACATAAAATAATTTCCCATTTACATTCCAGTCCCATCGATCGCCATACCAAGGGTAAAAACGAAGTTTTTTAATTTCTTTTGCTTCTTTATATTTTTTTGCAAAAGATAATTTCTCTTCATTTTTTTTCAAAAACAAGTCTTTTTCTTGCTGTTTGTTTACCAACTCGTTTCTTAATTTTGTCAGTTCTTTTGTTTTCATTTTTCCCTCCTTTTTTAATTTAATTATTGATTTTTGTTTCAAATGATTGAAATAGCCGTTTAGAATCCTCTAAATCCTTTTGTACATCTTTGAAATTCATTGTCGCTTGCATTAACTCTTTTTGTGCATCTTCGACATCCCTTTGTGCATCACTTACCCGCCAACGAAGATTGGAAAGTTTTTCTTCAACTATTTGCTTAATCTGCTCTTCTGTTGGTTCTTTATATGGTTCCCAACAAAATATCAAGAGTGCTATAAAAAAGACAAACAGTCCTAATTCATACCACTTATACCAGACAGGGTCATCTGGTTGTATACCGAGATATGGACCAAGTGTTGCAACAAATAGTACTACCACATAAAATATGGCAAATTTTACCTGTTTTTCTATCTCATATTCTTTCCATTCAAGAATTAGAGATTGTTTAAAATTTTCTTCCATAAACTTTTATTTTTAATTTATTTAACATTTTATTTTACGGCAACAGTATACTCATAATATACATTAAAGTCAATAGATAACTTATATTTTCTGTTGACCAAAAATATGGGCAAAAGTTTGCAAATAACTAGAAAATAGGTATAATAAACTGATTTATCTTCTTTTTTACTCCAATGGAACTTATAGACCTTCTCATCAAAAACAACTTTTCCGAAAAAGAGGCCAAAACTTACCTTGCCTGTTTACAGCTGAAAATAGCCAATATTAGCACTATTGCGAGATTTACAGGAGAGAAAAGGTCTACTACCTACAACATCATCAAAGAACTCCAAAAAAAATGAATCATCAACGAAATTGATAAGAATAAAATCGCTTCGTATAGTGCTATTCCCCCAGAAAATTTTGTGAAGAGATTAGAAGAGCAGGCGAAAAGTTTCAAAGAATTTCTCCCTGCTTTCTCTGCCTTTACGGAAAAATTTGGTATTGCTCCCAAGGTACAGTTTTTTGAAGGTTCGGAAGGGTTATTGGAGATTTACAATGATACGATTTCCTCGCAAGTAGAGATTTGTGTTTTGATTGGGACGGCTTCTTATCCGAAACAAGCGAATGACTATCTGAACTCTGTTTTTCTCCCTCAAAAACTTAAAAATCAGATTTTTTCTAGGGTTATACTCTCCGATAGCAAAGAAAACAGAAACTCTTTCAAAAAACTTGCTCCCAAATTCAAAAAGTTGAATAGAAATTGGAAAATCGCAGACGGACTGACGTTCCCTGAGAATATTATGATCAATATGTATGGTCCTAATAAGGTTTTGATTGCCGTATTGACGGAGAAAGAGAGTTTTGGACTGATTATCTCCAGCTACTATCTCTACGAAACTTTACTCAGTATTTTCAACTTTCTCTGGAAGTAAAAAAAACTATAAAAGATTGGGAGGATACATTACTAAAAAATCTTTAAGTCATATAAGGTTTCCATACTCTTTTTATATTGCTCCAACATAAAGGTATAATAGGATTTAATTCATATATTTGAACCCTGTGAAGCCTTTTTGATAGCACTAAAATAGGCTTCTTTATTGTCCTTGAAAACGATCATCGGAAGCATACCATTTTGTATCAAAATTTTATTCATCAATAATCTGCCAGTCCTTCCATTTCAGTTTTCAAAAGGGTGAATTTGTTCGTATCTTAAATGAAAATCAAAAGCCAACTGTAATGGGAAAGTCAGTTTTCTTTTACTTTTATATTGATATAATAAATCTCATAGAGAGGTATGCACATTTTCTGGATTGACCGTTGACTCATTATTTACTACAATCCCTGTTTTTTTGAATCATCTAGGATAAGGAATTCCCGTTTCTTGAAGCAAATTTTTAGTAAGCATATGATATAATTTTTTGATATTCGCCTCATTCCAGATAAAATTCTTTTGCAAAAAATGCCAAGATTTGATACTATTTTGGACTTCTATTACTTCATTTTTCACTTTATATGCCAATTTTTTATTTTGCATAATTTTTTCTATTTCTTTTCTAGGAATTTTACTTCCTTCAATGTTATTGGAATTATAGATAAATTCCACAGGAAAACTAGTTTCTAACCATCATTTCAGAGTCAATCATTGTTGATATAAAGGGTTTTTCTTATCTACAATATCAACTATTTCTATCATATGTATCAGAAATTTTGATTGTAAGAGTACTTCTTTAAGAAAAATCTGATTATAAACCAATTTTTCAAATACTCAATATTGCTGTGTTTCGGAAATATATGAACATTCCTTTTTTGTAAGACTCATCAAGACTTCTTTTGTGATTCCTTCATTTCCTATCTTTACAAAAAATTTCTGTGGAAACTCCCTTTTTACCAAAAAATTTCAAGATGTTTTAGGCTCTATATACATATTTCTCGTAAAGTAAGAGGAGTAAAAATGGTTAGGTGCCTAAATACTATGATTTTTTGAAGATAAATCAAGTGGAATATAGAGAAATCATAGAAAATTAGCTAAAATATGCTGATTTTATAAGTGCCTAAATGCTACTACTTTTTATGTATTTCTGTTTAAATAAAATAAGTAGAAAAAAAGGCTGAACTGCAAATAACAATTCAGTCTTTTTATAAATAAAATTTAAGAATGATTAAGTCATAAAAGGAGTAAAATTATCACGATGTAGTATTTGAAAATCACTTCAGGGGTATTCTTCGTCAAACGCACTAGGAATTTTAGCTTTTGCTTTGGGATTAAGCTTAAATTCAAATGCAGTCAGCTTCCCATTTTTTTCTTCAATATAGTCGATTTCTTGTTGTTCATACGTTCTCCAAAAATAAGTATTGACAGTTATCCTCTGATTTCTGAGATACTTCAACCTTTCTGTAATACAAAAATTTTCTCGCAATCATCCTTTCTCACTCCTCAAATCCAGCTCATTAAAATTATTCAAAAGTGAATTCAGAATACCTATATCTCGAAAATAAATTTTAACATTTTTGGTAATTTCACTTCTGAGATTTCTGCTAAAACCTTTTAATCTATAAACCACAAAACTCTTTTCAAGTAAATCGATATAATTTTGCACAGTGATGGTGCTAATATTTAGCGTATTTGCCAATTCAGTATAAGAAACTTCGCTCCCAACCTGCAATGCCAATAATTGTAAAAGAGAAATAATAAATTCTGACTTTCTAATTCACGAAAATTCTAGAATATCTTTGTAAAGATAGTTATTCACGATAGATTTTAACGTTTCTTGGCTTTCTGATTGGCTTTTGTCAAATACTCACGGATAAAGTCCATATTTCATCACATCAGCGAGTTTACTTTTTAGTTGTAAAATATTGTATTTTTGGCTAATTTCAGCGATACTGAGAGGATAGAGGTAAAATTCAATTGCTCTGCCTGTCAGATTTTCATTTGCATGTTTAGAAAGTTCAAAACTACTCGATCCTGTGGCTATTATCTGAACTTCTGGAATATGATCATGAATAATTTTAAGAGTTGAGCCGATATTTTCGACTTTCTGAGCTTCGTCGATAATTACAAGTTTTTTGCCTTTGAAAAGAGATTTTAGCACAACATCATCAGGTTTACTTAGTGCTTCACGATTGTAGATAATTTCACAATCCATAAAAAGTCCCTCTTCTCCGTATTCTTTCAATATTTCTTTGCAGAGAGTCGTTTTCCCAGTCTGTCTAGCTCAGTATAGAAGCAGAGTTTTTCCTTTTCCTATCCGAGAGATGAGGTCATTGTAGATTGTGCGAGTGAATATTGTAATAAACGAATTAAGTAAAATTCATTTAGTATGATAATGAAATTATATTGAATTGGGCATAATTAAAAAAGGGGTGGCTAAAATAGAGGAAAAGGATAGTAGATAACTAGTTTATTTACTATTTTTTTATAAAATGAGCAAAAAGAAATGTTCTAAATGTTGAAATCATAATATTAAGAAAGATGGGATGAAGAGATGAAAACAGAGATATAAATGCACTATTTGTTGATATGTGTTTCAGAATCGTAGCCATAAAGTGTATGGAGAACAATTATGGAAAGATTATACTGAATGAAAACAGACATATCACCAATTATCAGAAAGATATTGATTGAGCATTCCTACAATTCAAAAAAGGATAGATACTGTTATTGTTAAAAAAAAGAGTTGATACCGCAAGAAACGGTGCTATTTATAGATACAACCTATTTT
>JAISKI010000011.1 GCA_031261265.1 Candidatus Peribacteria bacterium | reverse complement strand
AAAATGGCTCAAAAGCAACCAAACTTGAACTAAATTTTACAAAAAAGCTGACTAATTACTTAGATAACGGAGGAGATCCCGACACGCTCATAGGAGACATTAAAGAGAAACTCCGTACCTTGGGAGGAGAACTTACCAAAATAAAAGCTATCCAGAGACTCCAGAGCACCAAAGATAAAGAGCAAAAGGGAGAAAGCAAAAAGGTGAAAATAACCTTGGCAGAGATAGAAGCCCAAGAAAACTTATTAACGTATGACCCTTCATGGCAAACCGACCTCAAAGAAAAAATAGCTGATATCGTGCAGAGAAAAGGACTCAGTGAACGATTTGCTTTGCATAAACAGCATACCAAAGAAATTAAAGATCTGTATAGAAACTTTTTAGATGAAAAAGATCTTCCTGTCACAGAAGTCGCTAAAGTAGGGAGATTTAGTATTGTGGAATTGGAAGCACAACAGCACTTAGTGGCAGAATCTGACAGCCAAGATCACTGTGTAGGGACAGCTACAGGCTACCGAAATGAAGTAAAAAACTGAACTACCAAAATTTTCTCCATCCGTACTCAGGACCAAAATCCTCTTATTCCTAAAGCAAAGGCTCGGTATACGATAGAGTACAACACAGTTTCCAAACAACTCCATCAGTTCAAAGGCTACGACAACAGTTCTATTGATGATATGTTGGATAAGACCTGAGCATCTCACAAACAAGAACTTATCGATGTCCTGGTAGAGCTTGCCAACCACTATCCTATCAACGGAGTGGATAGCGATTTACAAGCGTTGATCCCTGCAGGATCCGTTCTCCGAAAAGATGGGACGATTACTCCTCTTCCCGATAATACTACTATTATAAATAACTATCTTGCTGGTAAAGAAATTCTCATAGGGGAGAAACCAACGTTGGTGCTAGATAAAAATTTCACCTATGATCAAGTGCAAAAACTCTGTGCGTATGGAAATATTACGCTCAATCTCACAAACATAGCTCCAGAGATCAAAGCGAAGCTGATCACGATTTCTGCAAAGATCATTGATGAAGGTTTGACTTCAGAAAATTATGCTACCACCTATCCTTGCCTCAAAAAACTTTCAGATAAGATACGATCTACTACTCATGTGTTTCAGTACGATCAGGGAAAACAGCACATTACTTCCCAGGAGAAATATCTGTACTTTGAAAAAGAGAGGAAAACGAAAGCTCTGCAGTTTCTCAAAGACAACGATATGGATACTCTAGAGAATAGAGCTAAGATAGAGGCAGTAAAATTTGGTACCAATTATGTAGAAATCTGAGGAGTGAAATTTTCTCTAGAGAAACTTATCCCTCAAAATGTGAAGCGATGAACTCCAAAACAGCAAGGTTATGCCACCCCAAGCGATCAAGAAAAACTCTGGCTCTGGAAAGCTGACTATAATGGAGCAGAGGAGTATTATTACAATATGTTTTCCTATGAAGCAGAATGTAAGAAGCAAGGGAAAAAGCCTGTGAGGAAAGAGGACTTAACAAAAGCAATGAAAGCCTTAGTTTGAGAATATGAAGAGAATGGTCGATACAAATGAGGTAATCTTTTATCAATACTTCTATGAATGTCGATGAGCGGACATCTTAATTCCGATGGTAAGCAATTATATAGGGGTGAGAATGGCTTTCTTTGTTTTGTACCTCGTTCAGAGTTTGGCTTCTGGTGATGCTATAAGTGGAATGAGAGGGGAGGTGGACTGTACGAAAGTAATACCTATCCCGCGTACCCGTCTGTGTATCGTCTTTAGAACTCCTGTTTAAAAGGGGTTCCTTTGAAATGTAGGCTGATCGGTGTGAAAAAAAGAGGAGTCAAAAAGAGAAATGTGATATTTGCAACATGCTTAGTCCCAACGGGGCGAAACATACTAGCCCCGCAGTCTTGCGGGGTATCTCGTAGAATTACGGATTGCATCACAAGGGTAGAGAAAGTTCAACGGTTCTATTAATTAATTATTTACTCTAACATCCGTACTTTATACTCCACCCTCTCTCTCGGAGCAACTTTTCCTTCTCCAATGTATCTACGAAATCGGGTTCTCTGCTTTTTCGCTAAATGGTGGGTATTTTTCTTCAAAAGTTCTTCCATTTTTTCTTTGTCGTACTCTCCTTGGAGATAGCCTACTACTTCTTTGTACCCAATACCTTGCATAGATTGCAAAGTTGGGGAGTAGCCTTGGTCCAATAAGCCTTGTACTTCCTCAATCAGTCAGCCTTTTATCATTTCTTTGATTCTTGCATTGATTCTCCTGTTGGTTTCCTCTTTCTCTCTTCGTAAACCGAGCATCAAAAGGGGATGTTTCACGGGTTGCTGCAGAAAGTTCTCTGTCTTGGTCCCACCTGTTGAATGGTAAATTTCTAAAGCCCTGATGAGGTATCTGGTAGAGTTGGGGTGCAGTTTCTGAGCTTCTTCTGAGTCAATTTTCATCAGTTCTTCATAGAGAAATCAGGGGTTCTGTTCTTCCTGCTTTTGCAATTCTGCTCTGAACGTGTAATCAGGTTCTGCTTCTGGCATCGTAAAATTTTTGTATATCGTATCAATATACAGTCCTGTCCCTCCGACAATGAAGGGGATTTTTTTTCTTCATAAAATTGCTTCCACTGCGATTTCGCTGTCGTCTTTCCATTGTCCAGCGGTGTAGGTTTCGTCGGGGTTCACAATGTCTATCTGATGGTGTGGGATTTTTGCTCTGATTTCTTTGCTGATTTTATCGGTTCAAATATCCATAGCTCTAAAAATCTGTCTACTATCTGCGGAAATAATCTCCGTTGGAAAATCCTCGCTTAGTAGGACGGAAAGTTTGCTTTTCCCTGTGGCGGTAGCTCATCGGATGATGATGGTTCCATCGGGGTTAGTTTGCAAAAATTGGTCAACGGTATGTTTGGCATCAGTGAGGATTTCTTCCATTGGTTGATAAGATTACAGATGATTAAAAAAGATTTCAGAAGATTGACAGTGTAGTATAGTGAATCATTGTTTTGTTTCAAGTAGTTTCATTAAAATAGTTTTTCATAAACTATCTATTGACTTTGATATATATATCATTATACTATAAGTAAATATAAAAATAAAAAAGTATGGAAACAAAAGTTAAATTAACGCGAGCTGAATACCTGCTTATCAAAGCAGATATTATGCGAAATGAACGGCACGCATTCCTCTATCGAATAGTTGGGTTTCTTCTTTTGATCCCGCTCATATTTCTTCTTCTGTTAGGGGCCCCTCCTACTCCGAATTATCTGGAAAGACTGTGTATCCCTATTCTTACTATCTTCTTCCTGCTAGGAGTAATACTTCTTATTATCTCTTGCTCATTGGGTTTAGAGAAACGTAAAAAAAGACTGAATGAGATGTGGGAAGGCTCAAATCAGGAGAAAAAACAGCTGGATCAGTTGTTTGAGGAACAGGATGTTTAATGTATAAGTTCGACTTACTAATTTGGTAAGTCGGATTTTTCGTTTTGTCAATCAATTTTAGTATGGCTAACCTTGCAATCCTTTTCTAAAACCGTAAAAAGAAGTCTGACTTTTAAATTTTTTATGATTGAAAAAATGGCAAATCGAACACAGCTCGCAGATTTACTCTTCCCTGAGGTGACGGAAACCATTCCCAACCTCCTCACTAAATATCCTGAACGTGTTGAAAAAACCGTTCTTCGTTTTTCGCCTAGTCCTACGGGATATCTGCATTTGGGTTCTTTATATACTACATTGATTGGAACTACGTATGCGAGGCAAGAGAAGGGAATCTTTTATCTCAGAATAGAAGATACGGACCAAAAAAGGGAAATTGAAGGAGCAACTACTTTGGTAGTCCAAGCCTTGAAAAAATTCTGAATTACTTTTAATGAATGACCTCTGGGACCTGATGAAAGTGATGTTGGGCAGTATGGTCCCTATTTTCAATCCAAGAGAGGGGAATTATATAAGGTGTTTATTAAGCATTTACTTGCTCAAGGATTAGCCTATCCGTGTCGAATGACGGAAGAAGAACTCAATACCATTCGTGATGAGCAGATGAAAGCCAAAAAGACTCCAGGAATTTATGGAGACTATTCCAAGTACAGAACTTATACTCCTGATGAACTTATTGCAACCTATCACGAAGCGGGGGACACCTTTCCTGTGATCAGATTTCGTTCTCCTGGAGATACTACGAAGAAAATCCTCTTTACTGATGAAATCAGGGGAGAAATTTCCATGCTAGATAACTATAATGATATTGTGATTCTCAAAGGAGACGGTTTGCCAACCTATCATTTGGCACATATCGTAGATGATACGTTGATGAGGACTTCTTTGGTGACGAGAGGTGATGAATGGTTGGCTTCTGTGCCGTTGCATCTTCAGCTTTTTGAAGCATTTCAGCTTCCTGCACCAAAATATGCTCATTTAGCACCCGTATGTAAAATGGATGAAGGAAAAAAGAGAAAGCTGAGTAAAAGACACGACCCTGAGGCAAATGTGGCATTCCTTTTTGAACAGGGATATAGTGTACAGGGAATTTTGGAGTATTTGATGACATTGGCGGATAGTAGTTTTGAGGACTGGAGAAGAGAAAATCCTGATGCAGATTTTTTTGAGTTTCATTTTTCTTTGGATAAGATGAATGTGGCAGGACCGCTTTTTGATGAAGTAAAACTCAATTGGGTGAATAATTCGTATCTCTCCAAAATCTCTACGGAAGAGCTGTTTGCTCAGACGTTAGCTTGGGCGAGGGAGTATGCTCCTGAATTTGCTTCTTTGCTGTTGTCAGATGCGGAATATGCAAAGGCTGCTATCAATATCGAAAGGCATACGGAGAAAGACCCAAAAAGATTTACATTGTACCCTGATGTGCAAAATCAGATTTTATTTTTCTTTGATGAGGAGTGGGAAAACGGAGCAGAAGTGAGAAAGGAACTATTAAACCCCCAGCCTTCGGCTACCCCCTTATCAGGGGGTTCAATGGGACATTCCGTATTGCAAGATTTCGTTCGCGAATACGTGGAAGTTGTTGATTTGGAAACGAACGATGTTCTCGTATGGTTTGACCAGTTAAAACAAATCTGAAAAAAATACGGTTATGCCACCAATAATGCAGAATTCAAAGAAGGTGGATATATCGGAAAGACGGGAGATTTGGCGATGTTTTTGCGTATTCAGCTGTGTAATGCGAAGCAGACTCCTGATTTGTTCAGTGTAATGAAAGTGATGGGGAAGAAGAGGGTAGGGGAGAGATTAGGGGAGTATGTGGAGTAAAAAGTTTATATAACAAAAAACATCCACTCATGAGTTGCAGAGGGATGTTTTTTTCTTCAGTAGAAGAGATTACTTGAGATAAATTAGAAGTAGATCTGCTACTTCTTCAATTGTAAATTCTGTTTCATAGAATGAAAAGGCAAATGCTTCATTATAGGGGGAAATAAATTGTTTCTTTTCATTGCAATTAGATGAAAGTGTCATCCCCCAAGTAGTGAAGTATTGATTAATCTCAATTAACTTCAAGTCCGATCTTCCTTCACTGTGTTTGTGATAAATGTCATTCACAATAAACAGTCCGGTCCCCGTCTCACTCTCCCCAATAATGATTTTTTTAGGATTGAGTTCGTTTAGCGATGTAATTTGTTTTTTTTCCATTTTTTTATTATTTTAATGTGTTTATTTGTAGTATAGTCTTATTCTATATAAAGTCAAGCCTATTTCTAAGAAAATCTCTTGCAATTCCTTCCAACTATCATATTGTGAAATCAGTTCAGCTTAAAAACTTTTACTTTATCCCGTGAAACCTCTATGACTCACCAGACATCTCAATTGATGTGTATGTGTTGTTGTCAGACTGCTCGTTGTAGCTGGTCGGGTTTTGTGGTAAAGCAGAAAAAATAATCTCTTACCTCTATCATTCCTATGACCTCCTACGATGCGCTTTTGCTCGGTGGGAGGTTTTTCGTTATGTTTTATTCTCTTATTATATTGCCCATGTCTATTGCACACAACGTCCTCGATCTCATCGGGAACACCCCTTTGGTAGCCCTACCAAAACTTTCCAAACTTCACGGCTTGGAAACGCCTATTCTCGCGAAAGCAGAATTTTTTAATCCTAATAGTTCTGTGAAAGACAGAATTGGATTGTCCCTTATTCTCGCTGCAGAAAAAGAAGGGAAGCTGAATCCTGACACCGTCATTATCGAACCGACGAGTGGAAACACAGGAATTAGTTTGGCTTCTGTGGCAGCTTCCAGAGGATATCACATCATCTTGACGATGCCTGAGTCTATGAGTATCGAAAGAAGAAAAATTCTTTCTCATTTCGGAGCAGAGCTTGTTTTGACTCCTGCAGCGGATGGAATGAAAGGAGCAATTGCGAAAGCTAAGGAACTCCATGAAACCATTCAAAATTCTTTTATTCCTTTCCAGTTCTCCAATCCTGCTAATCCACAGATCCATTTTGAGACTACAGGTCCAGAAATCTGGAAAGCTACCGAAGGAAAAGTTGATGCTTTTCTCGCTGGAGTAGGGACAGGAGGAACTTTGACAGGAGCTGGAAAGTTTTTGCAGAGTCAGAATCCTGCTATCGAAATCGTGGCAGTAGAGCCAGCAGATTCTCCTGTTCTCTCAGAAGGAAAGGCTGGTCCTCATAAGATTCAGGGAATTGGGGCAGGATTTGTTCCTGAAGTCTTAGATACTCAGTTGTATCAGCAGGTAATCACGGTGAGCAATGATGATGCAATAGCTACTGCGAGAGAAATTGCACGTCAGGAGGGTCTCTTGGTTGGAATCTCTGCAGGAGCGAATGCCTTTGCAAGTTTACAATATGCGAAACAACATCCCAATAAACAAATCGTCACTATTCTCCCTGATACCGGCGAGAGGTATCTTTCCACCGCATTATTTGAGTAGTGCTGTAGGTAATTTTGGAAGGAATGCTTGCTATTTTGTACTTGTATTCTTTCCTTTTACTAAACTACATCTTGACTTTTTACGTCATATTGTTATATATAAAGGAATAGACATTTATCTTCTTTATTTCGTTGATCATGAAACAACTAAAAATCACTCCATCGATCACTCGCCGTGACCATCAATCTTTGGATAAGTATTTACAGGAAATTGGGAAAGAACCGATGATTACCGCTCAAGAAGAGGTGGCTTTAGCTGAGGCGAGAGATAGAGGAGATCGTACTGCTATAGATAAATTGACTCGTGCCAATCTTCGTTTTGTGGTTTCTGTAGCGAAACAATATCAAAGTCAGGGAACGTATCTTCTTGATCTCATCAATGAGGGAAATATTGGTTTGATCAAAGCTGCTGAGAAATTTGATCCTACCCGTGGATTTAAATTTATTTCATATGCAGTTTGGCGGATAAGACAGTCAATTATGGCAGCATTGAGTGAAAATAATGATATGATTCGTAAGCCTCTAAATCAAGTAGGAAGGATGAGTCAGATTACTAAAACCTCTATTACCTTTGAACAACTTCATCAGAGAAAACCTACTTCAGAGGAAATTGCTCAAGCATTAGATTTAGAAATTTGAGTGGTAGAGGATACTTTGTGAGCTCCAGGAAAACATCTCTCTTTGGATAAACCTTTTGATTCAGGGGAAGAAAGTGGCTCTGCTCTATCTGACCTTGTCCCAGGTGATGAGCAAAGTGATACTTCTTTGCATGAGTCTGATTTATCTGCTGATATTGCTGCTACCTTGAATGCATTAGTGAAAATTAAATCATTAAATCCTAGAGGTAATGAATGATTAACCGTTAAAGAGGCTGATATTATCAAAATGTTTTTTGGTCTGGACTGTGAAAAAAAGAGTTTAGAGGAAATCGCAAACGTCTATGGTCTTACGAGAGAGCGTGTGAGACAGATAAATGAAAAAGGTATCAGACATCTGAGAAAATCTAAAGTTTTTGAGAAGTATAGGGAATATCTTTAGGAGACTATTTAATGATTTTATCAATAAGTCCGTATTCTAAAGCCTCTTCGCTAGACATCCGATTATTTCTTTCCATGTCAGCGAGGGCTTTTTCGTATTTTTGTCCAGAATTTTTTGCGATAATTTCGGTCAGAATTTTTTTAATTTTCATCATTTCTTCTGCTTCAATTTGGATATCTGTTGCTTGTCCGCTGATACCTCCTCCAGAGATTAAAGGCTGATGAATCATGATTTTACTATGAGGAAGTGCAAATCTTTTCCCTTTTGTCCCAGCATTTAATAATACTGCACCCATAGAAGCCGCGAGTCCTACACATACGGTAGAAATGTCACATTTTACATGTTGCATGGTGTCATAAAGGGCTAGTCCACTGTATACTTCTCCACCGGGACAATTGACATACATGGTGATATCTTTGCTTGGATCCTGTTTTTCGAGAAAGAGAATCTGGGCGATGACGGTATTTACAAAATGAGATTCGATTTGATCGCCAAGAAAAATAATTCTATCTTCTAAAAGTCTGGAGTAGATGTCGTACACTCTTTCTCCATTTTTTGTTTTTTCAATGACGGTAGGGATAAGAACCATTAGGGTTGATAGTAAGGGGTAAAAATTCTTTGTTTGTGTATTTTTATACTTTTATCTTTGAATTTCAACTTGAAATTACATCTGAAAATCCTAATCCTTAGGGTAATGTAATCTGCTTTTTATTTTCTTATGGTATTTAGTATGCAACTCCCTCATTCTTTCAAATTTTTTTCTGTGCTCTCTGCACTGGTACTTGTTAGTTCTTCTCTGTATGGTACGGTGTGAGCAGCTACGCTTACTGCTAGTGTCACTTCTGCTGAAAAATCGACTACTGCTACTTCTTCGCTTCAAACTTCGTTGGATGATACTAAGGAAAACTTATTGAAGTCCTTGGATGAAACTTTGGAGCGTCTCCAAAAGCTTTATGATGGGAAGATAAAGGAGCTAATGGAAAGCTCACTTTTTAAAGCGGTGGAGTGTTTGTGATTTTTGGATAGCAGTCAGACTTCTTTGAATCTTTCCTCTTTGAAAGGGGAGTATCAGAGAGCAGTTTTAGAAAAATATGTGGAACTTTCCATGGATATTAAGAGATTGACGGTAGGATTATCTACGGATGAAAAGGGGATCAAAGACTCTATTTCAGACTTTCAAAAAACGTTTTCTGCGAAATTTGCAATGATTGAAGAGACCTATGAAGATACGTTCAAAACCTTACAAACTGCTTATACGGAGGCTTTGGAAAAAAACAAAGAACTGGTGCAAAATCTTGCACTTAAAATCCAAAAAGTGCTCTCTATCCAAGAAAAATATTTGGAATTACAACAAGCAGAAGCCACTTTATATGCTACCATAGCAGAGAAAAGTCAGCTTTCCAAAACCCTTCAGCTTTCTAAATATTCTCTGATTGCTAGTTTGCAAAAAGAATTGGATACTCAAATTAAAAAGTATCAGTCTTCTCATCCTGAAATTAGTAAAGAAAAGCTGACTGAGGAAAAAACTGCTTTATTGGCAGAACTTACTAGAGAAGCTAATGCTCAGATCAATGTACTTTTTGCTTCTGCTACCAAGGTTGCTACCTATACTAAAACCTTAGGTGAAGTAGAAGCATTCTTATCCCAGTATACTTCTGGGCAGACTTATCAATGTGGAGTGATCATTTCTGCTGAGCGAGAAAAAACCTATGATGATTTAGCGAATCGTGTAAAAACCTTAATTCAAGAGCTCCAAAAAGCTACTGAAAAAGTGGCTGGTTATACTGAAGATCAAATAAAAACTTTGGAAACTACGAGTGTAGCGAGTTTTAAAGCCTTTAGTACGAAGTCTCTTTCTACTAAAAAATCACTCTTTACTATCTATCTTGCCCAGTTAAGTACTCCAAATCAGGATCAAAATACAGAAACTGAGAATACTGCTCCTTCAGAGACTCCTAGTGTGACAGTTTCTTGGACTCCTTACGTTTTTACAAAAACCTATACGAAAGGGACGTATGCTCCAGAATTAAAGTATTTGCAAGAATTCCTGACGGCTCAGGGATTGTATAATGGGGCAATTAACGGACTTTATGATGCTAAAACTATTGAAGCAGTGTATCATTATCAATTGCAAGAAGGAGTAGTGACAGGAAAAGAGGTAAATAAGGCTGCTTATGGTTGGATGGGACCTGCTACGAGAAATGCAGTAAATAAAAAGATGAATCCGTAGTCCTTCGCTTATGTTTTCGTTTATTTCTGAATTATCTTCTATGTTCAAAAAATCTTCTTTTACCATTGTTGAAATGCTTTTCGTGATTTTGATTATCTCAATTTTATTGCCCATTATTTTTTCAAGTTATACGAGGATTCAACAGCAAAAACACGAACTCGATCTGAGACAAAAACTCTATCAGCAAACCTATGAAGTATTGGAAAGGATGAATGTGCTTTTACAGGACTATACGGTGGATTATGAGGAGTATTTTAATAGGCAGATGGTAGGATGTGTGGGGACGAAGAGGTGATCGACTTTTGAACGAAATATTTGAGCAACGGGGCATTGTACGAATTTTACAGCCTATGGAAATGAGCAATCTGCGTATAATAATTTTAAGAGCCAACATATCTTGTATTATTGTAGCTCTATTACTTCACAAGCTAACCCTGTTGTGGCTCAGGCAGTTTGAGCGTGATGTTGGTGATCTGTGGTTGGTTGAGCAGATCCTTATAAACGTCAATCTTATGGTCAATATTCTAAACTCTTTTATGATGTGAAAAATGATACTGACTTGACGGATGGTCTCGTTGGTGATTCTGACGATGAAAATTTAGGAGTCTGACCGAGAGCGATAGCTGATGCGACAGGGATTCAGGAGTTGTATTTTATTTCACAAGACGGGAAAAGCAGACTGTTTTTTAGGAGGAATTTGGCACAAACAGGAGACTTTGATGGAGATTGATTTGCGAATAGTACCTGAGAGAAACTCTATGTTATTCAGATTCTGAGATTGAGAGGTTTTGATGCTGGGACGAAGCATAATTTTAGTATTACAAATGGTGCTGATAACCCAGGACTCTATGATGGACAGATAGATACTTGGGCGTGTGATGTGAGTCAGGGATTTATTGGACATGGAAGTTCTATAAGCGGGGCGTATTCTGATTATAAATTACCAAATAGTCCAGATGATTGTCGAGAAGATCGATATCAAGGAGAGATGACGGTGGACGCATGGAATTTAACGATTTACCCTGATACTGATCCTCAACTCGCTTGGAATGGCACTGATTATCAAATTAATCCTTATGTAAAAGTCTTTATGTTAAATAGAATTTATCTTCCTCGTTGGAGGCTAAAACTTCAGAGATATTTTCAGGATTTTCAGATCGCTGTAGAAACCATTTTCAATACGCGTTCTTCCTATATGCAGTAGTATTTTTTTGATTTTTACTCTTTACTAAAAAATCTCATCAGTTTTTTGCTTTTTTTTGATTTCTGAGTATACTTATAAGTGAACTTTAACCTTTGTACGTTTGGATGGAAGCACAAAACTTTAGAGATCTCTTAAATAAAGCCATTTTACAATCAGATATCGTAAAGATTTTTGATTATCTTTTGACGATTGGAGTAGAAGAAGGTGCATCAGATATCCATATTGAGCCCTTTGAAAATTATTGTAGAATCAGAATCAGGATCGATGGAGTGCTTCAAGAGCTTGTACAGTACCCAAAATCTTTTCACGATAGTATTATTTCAAAATTTAAAATTGAGTCATGACAGATGAGACCTGATGAAAAGAGACTTCCACAGGATGCCAGAGTTTCTGCTATTACTCAAACGAATAAAGAAATCGATCTCCGTGCGAATACGCTTCCGACCGTTCGATGAGAAAAATTGGTAATGCGTATCGTGGATAAATCTAAAGAAATCCCAGAATTGAAAGACTTAGGTTTGGAAGGTTCTAATGGGAAAATTATCGCAAAAAATCTGGCTTATCCCAATGGGATTATTCTCAATACGGGACCTACAGGATCAGGAAAAACTACAACGTTGTATTCTTGTCTTTCTGATATTAATAAGCCTGAAGTAAATATTACTACGTTTGAAGATCCTGTGGAAAATAAAATGATGGGGCTCAACCAGGCACAAGTGAGGTCAGATATTGGATTTACCTTCCTTTCGGGGCTTCGTTCAGCATTGAGGCAAGATCCTGATATTATCATGGTTGGGGAAATCCGTGATAGAGAAACGCTTGAAATGGCGATGGAGTCAGCGATGACGGGACATCTTGTGTTTTCTACGATCCATACTAATTCTGCAGTTGAGACTATTACTAGGGTAATGAATATGGGAGCTCAGGCGTTTATGCTTGCAGGTACGTTTAATCTTGTGATCGCTCAGAGGTTGGGTAGAAGAGTTTGTTCTCACTGTGCGACCAAGATTTCTGTGAAAGATGATTCTAAATATCAATATGCTAAAAAAACCTTTCAGAATTTTGATAAAGAGATCCTCAAGAAGGAGATTCTCTCTAGAGGGATTACTCAGGAACAGCGGTTAGATTTTTTTACTAATGGATATATTTCTCAAGGGACAGGAAAAGATCCTAAAACAGGAGAAATCTGTCCTGTATGTAAGGGAGTAGGATATAAAGGGAGAGTTGGACTCTATGAAATGATGGATTATACCGATGACATTAGAATGATGCTCTTGGACGGGAAATCAGCCTTTGAAATTGGAAAATATGCTTTATCAAAGGGAATGATCGATTTGGAGAGGGACGGTCTTTTCAAGGCGATTCAGGGAAAACTGGATCTCAATGAGATCTATAGATTCGTAAAAATTCAAAGTATTTAGCTTTTATACCTACTACCATGGCACTCGTTGGAAACATCCAATCACGTATAGACGATTTATTGATCGATCTCCAGAAACCCAGCCTCGCTCAAAAGGCAACGTTTTTCAGACTTTTAGCAGTATCCCAGAAAGCTGGTTTGGGAATTAGGTCATCCCTCCTTTCCCTCCAGCAGGGAGAGACTCATAAAGGGTTGCTGATGATTTTGGAAGATATGGTGCAAAAATTGACGGAGGGATCTAGTTTGGCGGAAGCTATGGAATATCATATGCATTTCTTTCATTCAGATGAGATTGAATTGATCAGATCTACAGAAATTACGGGTAATATGGCTCAAACTTTGGAACAAATCGCTGATAACCTCGAATCAAGTCAAGAAATAAGTGCTAAAATTTCGAAAGCATTGACGTATCCCACTTTGGTAATTTGTTTTGCAGTGATTGCAGTGATTGTGCTTTTGATCTTTGTGATGCCAAATATTGTGGAAATGTACGGAAATCCTGAAGATCTGCCAGGTATTACAAAATTTATGCTTTCTGCTTCAGCTTTTTTACAAGCGAATCGATATTATCTTGTGGGTGGAGGGATTACGATCTATGTTCTTTATAATTTTCTCTATTCCAATGTTTTGATGTTTAAGATGGCGATAGATGCTTTGATGTTGAAGATCCCACTGGTTAAAGATGTAGTGAGATTATTCTATATGAGTAAGTTTACCTCTTTACTTGGACAGTTTTATGAAGCTGGAGTAAGTCCTGTGATTTCCTTTAAACTTTTGGCAAGTATTTTTGATAACTTTAGTTATAAAAGAAAAATGGTAGAAATTAAAAACTCTATTAGTGCGGGGTTCTCAATTTATGATTCTATGGAGGGGTCAGATTTATTTGATCCAATTTTGATTCAGATTATCAATGTGGGAGAAAATACTGGTGCCTTGACCGATGTGGTGAAGAAAATCTCTTATTATTATACCTCTACGCTTAAAAATGCGATTGATGCGTTGATGGCAATTATCGAGCCGTTATTGATGGCATTTATTGCATGTATTGTGGGAGTTTTATTGGGTGCAATCTATTTGCCAATGGCGGATATGGTAAATCAAATTGGAGGATAATTTTATTTTCTCTCTTGCTTTTTATGAAACTGTTTAAAACTTTCCTTATTGTCACCAGCCTTTTTCTTTCTAGTATTTCTGTGCTCTCTTTTGCAAATAATCTTTCTGTACGAAATCTCTTTGGTGCCCATATCGAGGTCGGGTTAGGGGAGAGAAATTTTACTCCTTCTGCAGATCCAGAGGTAGCCAATGTGTTGGAATTGCAAAAAGCTTTAAAAAATCAGCTTTCTTTTCCTTTGATCGATCAGTTAGACGTTGCGACTAATGAGGTTGCTAGGAGTGTAGTACTTGTGAATTATCTCACCGCTTCTCATAAATTACTTCAAATTACTCAAACAGCAATTGAATCTGAATCAGCTCTTGCGGAATCTTACCAAACCCTAGGAAAAACCTGTGAGGAACCGATCGCAGGATTAAATAAAGAGTTTACTACTGCGGTGCAGAATTATGAGTATGAGGGAGCTCATGCTCTTTCCCTGCAAATTGCAAAATTGAGGGCTTGTGTGGCAGAGAATGCTGTGTATTATAAAGAACATTTGTTGTATAGCGATGGTCTCAAATCCTTGCAAATTGCATTACAAAAGAGAGTAGAGTATGTAGAAACCCATCAAGATAACATTGTAAGGTATTACGATCTTTTGAAGCCACAGCTTTTGAAGGAGTTGTATACGATTTCTCAGACCCTAGAGGGGAATTTCTAGTGGTGGTCCCTGCAGAGTTTTTCATTTGAAAACGGCTAGCATTTCCGTATACTCTGGTGAAAAGGAATGATTTCCCTCTTTACCCTTGGACTTTTCTCTTACCTTATGCATACTGTCGCTGTTTTGGATCGATATACCAATAAATATCTTATCGTGGAAGCTATTCCTGATGAGGATTTTGAGCATATTAAAGTAGGGAATAAGCTCGTTTATGGCTTGCCTGATGCGAAAACGGGTGCTGTGAAAAATTCTGTGGGGATAGTGATAGAAACTTCTCCAGTTCGTAAAGGTTTTTCGAAATCTGCGGAGGGGGAGAGAGGAGATAAATGGCTTTCTGTCAATTATGTTCGTATTCTCCAAGAGGAAGAAAAAGCTGATTTTGAAGAGCAACAGCAAATCGCTCTCAAGATTTTCCCGACCTTTAAAAAGGAATTTCAGGCAGAATATCCTAATTCTGTGCCAATTACTGCGAGATTCCAGATTTTTTCTAATCAGCTTTATTTTTTCTTCTATTCTGAAGAGCGTTATGTGTTTACGGAGTTTGTAAAAAGGTTTCGTGAAAAGCTAGGAATGAATATGTTTCTTTTCCAAGTCGGGGCAAGAGATATGATGAGAATGTCGCCTGGTGCTGATGGAATGTTTGGTGCTTGTGGAAATCAGCTTTGCTGTAAATCTCATATGGTTTTGCCAAATATCGAAATTGAAGCGGTGATTATGCAAAATCTGGAAGGTCGCGATATTGAAAAACTCAAAGGAAAATGCTGAAAACTCAAATGTTGTCTGCTTTTTGAGCTGGATCTTTATGTTCAAGAAAATAAACGCTATCCTCACAAGGGAAGCAAAATTAACACCTGTAAACTGACGAATCATTGCAAGGACAAAAATTGTAGTGTAGAGGAGTGTCAAGGGGTAGTGACTTCGTTTAATATTATCACTCAGGAAGTAAATATTAGGACAAAAGATGCGTTTTTGAGAATCCCTATCGAAAAGCTTAAAGACCTACATCCTTAATTTGATCTCAGTTTTTATTCTGTATCTTTACAATGGCAAAGTATTGAACCTATCTCCGAGTAGTACTTACAGTGGTACTGATTCTGATTCCTGTTTCGTGGGCTCTTTTATGGTGAGTAAAAAAAACTAAAAACTTTCGATTTAAAACTTTTTCTTTCCTCAAAGATCACTATGCATCTCAGCAGATAAGAAAGGAACTTGAAGAGAAAAAGGAAAGTATTATTAATCCGAAGTCTGATGATGCTGACGAAACTAATGAAAATTTCCAAAAAGTAATTGAAGAAGCTATTGAAGAGGTGAGTGAAGACGAGACTCTTTCTGAGGTTGCCACTGCAGGTGATACCAATCGTGAAGTAGTGCAGTCCAAAAAAGAAAAAGAAGAGTTGGAAGAAGTCTCTGGAGCGGTATCGCAGGTGATTGCACAAGAGGTTTTGGAGCCTCAGCCTTTAGATCCAAAGACGCAAAAACTCCTTGATCGTATTTATGTAGAGGCTAATTTTCTTAAAAATGAGGGGAAATTTGAGGATTATGAAAAAAAGATTATTGAAGGGCTAGCTATTGATCCGACCAATCTTGAGCTTACAAAAATGCTTACGGATCTCTATTTTACGCTTGGAAGTCACAAAAAAGCACTTTCCCTTTTGAAAAAAATCATTGAACGAGATCCTGAAGATCATAAATCCCTGCGACAAATCGGGGAAATCTATTTTATCAATGGAGATAATCAGACGGCAGAACTTTTGGTGGAAAAGGCTATTAATCTTAAGCCTGATAGTCCAAAGTATAATCTTAGTCTGGTAGAGATCTATTATAATACGGATAGGATAAATGATGCTATTGCTTGTATGGAGAAAATCATCAAGCTTCGTCCTGCGAATACCAATTATTTACTGACTCTTGCTGAGCTTTACGAGGAAACTGGCGATATTGCTAACGCAAAGAAATACTATTTCAGCATTCTTGAATTTGAGCCAAGTAATGAAAAAGCAAAGAAAAAGCTGAAGCACTATAGTGAGTAATTTTTCTATTTGAAAACACCTATCATTTTCTTATACTTACATCAACAAAATAAACTGCAATTTATAACAAAAATAGAAAGAGCAAAATTTTAGCTCTTGAAAAATGAGAAGATTATGGTTCTCTCCACTTATTACGAACTCCTAAAAGATTATATCAGTTTCAAAACCCTTCATGATACTTCCACTTTTGTAAGTGAAGCAGAAAAGATGGTTAAGTGGCTTGCTAATCTTTTTGTGAAATATCATTTTGAAGTGCATGAATATAGTGTGGATGATATCCCTCTTTTGGTTGCGAAATTTGTCCAAAATAAGAATTTGCCTACTTGTCTGATTTATACGAATTATGATCTTCAACTTCAGGAAGTGACTACTGACTGGAAGAATAATCCCTTTAATCTGTATTTGGGAAAAGAGGAGATTATTGGGAGGGGGGTAGCTGAAAATAAAGGACCGTTTATTATTTATCTTTCAACGATTCTCTCTCTGATAGCAAACGAAAAACTCTGATATAATGTGACTTTTCTCGTGGATGGGACTCAAAATAAAGTTGGGACAAATCTTACGGAGTTTTTGAAAGTTCATGCAGAGGAGCTAAAATCTGATTTTTGTTTTTGTTCTACGGGGAGTGGAGTGGGAGAAAAACCTACTATTGAAATTGGGCAAAGGGGAGGATTGAATTTTGATCTGGTTCTGTCAGCTACTCAAGGTCCCTTGAATACGACTCTAGAGATGTCGAAACTCCTTACTAAATTCTACAATCTCAATAAAATTGCTATTCCGTATTTTTATTATAATGTAGAAAATGCTAAACCAGAAGCTGAAATCAGGAGATATGGGACAAATCTGGAATATAAAACCATTACGAGATCCACAAAATCTAATCATGCTATTTTGGATCCTTCGCTAGAGATTACGGGAATTATTAGTTTACCAAAATTTGAAAAGTCTCAGGTTGCCCCTAAAAAAACTATTGCGAATTTGCAGATGCATCTTGTGCCACATCAGAATTTTCAAGAAATTATTAATGGACTTCATCAACGATTGAAAATGGTCGTTTCTCCTCATTTGAAAACGGAATTAGTGATCCATGAGGCGTTCAATCCCTGCAAATTTGATATAAAAAATTCTTATACTCAAAAAGCTATAGCACTTTTAGCTGGAGCGTTTAAAACGCCTATTGAATATTCGCAAAAAGAAAGCTGACTGAAAATTATGGAAACGTTGCAGACTTCTCTCTGTCCGAATATTATTTCTTTACCTCTGGCTACAGAGAGTAGCAATATCAATAGTGCAAATGAGAATCTGAATATTGAGCATGTGAAAAAGGTTTTTGAGTTTTGTGAGGCATTTTTTGCTGGATAACTTCCTACTATAAAAAAGCAATCCTTTCTTAAAATCTGATTATGCTTTCATACTCGCTTCTAAAAGTTTAGTCTGATTTTCCACGACCATTTTATCCATAATATCTTCAATATTTCCTGCCATAATGCTAGGTATATTAGACCAGGATTCATGAATACGATGATCGGTCACTCTATCCTGAGGAAAATTATAGGTTCTGATTTTTTCTGACCTATCTCCTGTTCCAATCTGATCTCCTCTCAGTCCTCTTTCTTCTTCAGTTTTCTTTTCTAATTCAATTTGATAGAGTCTGGATTTTAACACTGCAAAAGCTTTTTCCTTATTTTGCATTTGGGATTTGCTATCGCCGATATTCACAATTAACCCTGTCGGGATATGATGCAAACGCACTCAAGTCTGATTTTTATTTGCATTCTGTCCTCCACTACTTGAGGCAGCATAGGTGTCCATAGTGATATCTTTTGGATCGATCTGCACATCTACCTCTTCTGCTTCGGGCATCACCGCAACGGTGACAGTAGAAGTATGCACACGACCTTGACTTTCTGTGTCTGGAATCCTCTGCACCCTATGTACTCCGCTTTCAAACTTCATCAGTGAATAGACTTTCTTTCCTGATATCTTCACCATCACAAATTTTATTCCTCCAATATCTGTCAGCTGTTCTTCTACAATTTCTGGTTTCCAACCCATTTTTTGAGCATAGGCTAAGTACATTTTTAGGAGTTCTGCACCGAAAAGTCCGCTCTCATCCCCTCAGGCAGCAGGTCTGATTTCCAAATAAATATTTTTATCATCATTCGGATCTCTCGGTAAAAGAGCGACTGTCAAGTCTTGGTCAGCTTTTTCAATGGCCTCTCTGGCTTGGTCAAGCTCTTCTTGTGCCATTTCGAGCAGTTCTTCGTCTTGTTCCGCTTTCAACATTTCTTCCGCTGAGGCTTGGGCTTCCAAGGCTTTTTTGTATCTTATTGCGATGTTGTAGGTGTCTTCCAAACTGGAAAGTTCCTTATTGATGACTTTGGCTTTGTCAGGATTTTGGAAAACTTCAGGTTGAAGTGCCTGTTCTCTGAGTTCTTCGTACTTGGTAATGATTTTATTGAGTTTTTCTAGCATAGGGAGAGATTAAAAGTGTAAAAGCTTTCCACAAAGTTCTTGGATGC
Source organism: Candidatus Peribacteria bacterium (assembly GCA_031261265.1). Next base: position 1,260 of record JAISKI010000011.1, on the reverse strand, counting down.
TATCCAGATAAATCACAAAATCTATCATGGCATGATTCAGAGGATTCCTAGAGGAAAATAGGATAGCAACATTGCGATCGTTAATTTTTGCTACAAGTATGCTTCCATCCACGAAAGGATCCGTATCCTGCATTTTATTTTTCGTTCCGATTCCTAACCGTTCTCGTTTAATCAATCCAGCATCTATGAGTTTTCCTATTTCCCTATCAGGAAATTGTTGCTTTATCAAATCGCTGACTTCTGCTACAAAAGCATTACTAATCCCTCCTTCACAGTAGAGAGAATCTAAACCATCTATGGGAATATTGTTCAAATGACCATTTAGTACTCTTCCCTGTATAAAAAATTCTTGTAATTGAGAAAAATTCTTAGGTAGCATTTTTTTTTGTTGCAGGATTTCCTCCAAATTCCATTGATAGGATTCAAAAATCTGTCTAATCTCTTTTTGTGTATAATTAGATTGTTCTAGTAGTTCACTGACACTTGAAATGGTAAGTGGCTGAATAGTTTCCATGTTTCTGGTAGTAAAAAAGTGGATAGTGTAGCATCCCGATAGTTGGGATTTTTGATGTTGGATATTGTATGGAAAAGGATTTTTGTTTCAAGGTGTAAAGGTAGGAAAAAATCTCCAATCAAAAATATTTGAAAAATCTTTTATTTTCTCTTGACTTTGATATATATATCTGTATAAAAAGGCTTATTTTAAAAATAAAATTAATAAATTAAAGCTGGGGACAGGGGGATGAAAATCAACTGAACAAAAGTAAAAATGGAAAAAAATTATTTTTTTGTATCCTATCATTATGCTGTAAAAAGAGTCCCTGATGTTGATCATAGATTTGGTCAGACAGCAATAGCTGTGAACGGTATATTCCCCAATCGTATTTGGATGAATTATACATTACAAAATTTCCTCCTTAGAGTTGACCCTGGAATGCCACTCTACGGCCATCCTGATGTAATCTCTATAGAGAGGCTTACGAAAGAAGAATATGATACCTGGCATGGGATAGAGGAGCTTACGAAAGAAAGGTATGATGCGTGGCATGAGGTCAGAGCCAACATAGCAGCTTGCTGCGACTAAAATTCCCAGATCGATCGTAAAAATCCATCTTGCTTATTGGCTTGAATGGATTTTTTTTAGTATATAGGAAATTCAAAGTTATAAAAAGATAGATATATTTTCGTGATATGGAAAAATCAACATTGAAAATCGAGTCAATCCCTAAAAAAACTGAAAAAATAACAAATGATTAACTA
>JAISKI010000039.1 GCA_031261265.1 Candidatus Peribacteria bacterium | reverse complement strand
AAAATAAGATAAGAACTAGATAACTTGATTTAAGTAATAAGTAAACAAGATTAAAGCGGTTCTATATTTGAGTATTTTTCTTGGTTTATTATTTATTTTTCTTTCAACTTCTTTGATATATTCTTCATTATATTGTTGGATTGATAACCCTTTGGGACAGAACCATCTGATAATACCATTATTGTTTTCATTGCTTCATTTTTCTCGTGAGGAATAGGGATGGCAACGATAAACTAAACAGCTCAATTCTTTTGCAATTTCGCTCATTCCTGCAAACTCACTTCCATTATCACTTGTTATACTATGTACAACATAGTGAGATAGTGCTTTGATAATTGCCTGTTTTACTGTTTCTTTTGTCGCTCTTTCTAGTTTTACAATTATTACAAACCTCGTTAATCTTTCCACAATCGTTAACAATCCTCCCTTTTCTCCTTTAGGTCAGACCACCATATCAACTTCCCAATTCCCAAAAAAACCACGATTATTGATATTTTCTTCTCTTTCTTCTATTAAGGGAACACCTACAAGTGCCGTTTTTTTCTTTCCACTTCTCTTTCTATATCAATGTTTCCCATGTCTAAGCCGATACTCCCAATCCCTTTTGTAATGATGAATGAAGTTGTACACAGTGCTTGTACATACCATCTCTTCTCAGCTATTACGGATTGCTCCTACAATTTCGTCTACTCCTTGTGAATCGTGCTGTTCTTTGAAGATACTCTCAAAACGATAAAGCATTGCTGAGTCCTGTAGAAGTTTTACATGTCCTCTATTAGCTTTTTGTCTGCGAGCTAACCTCTTCTTCTCTGCTTCTTCCGCTGAATAATGCATTACCCAATATCATACATCTGTACCATTTCTTGTAATCTCTCTAGAAATAACAGTAGGGTCTCTATTCAGTTCTCAAGCGATAAAATGACAAGACTTCCCTCTACCGTTCTTCCATAAAACCTCAATTACTTTTCTTTCCCCTTGAGAAAGCTGTCCCTTTTTCGTAGTATTAGTTTGCATCACCAATGAATGTTAGGATATAAACTGCAATTCATATCTTATTGATTGGTGGTGCATTTTGTATTATAATTTTCCTTCTTCAAATTTCTCTTGCTTTTAATGCCACTTATTCATATACTGTCTGCTCAAAATACTATTCAAAAAAATAACAAAAATAAACAAAAAAATATGAAACAAAAAAAATTAGTGTTGAAAGGCACCGCAAAGCCCTCTTACAATTTGATGGATGCATTGGAGCATATTTACAATGCAGAATATATCTCTTTTTTGCTTTCGATTATAGAGAGTAGAAGAAAGGCATATAAAGCCATCCGTGAGTTTTTACAGCAGAATGAATTTATTCTGGCAAAGTTTGGACATCACGAAGAAATCTCTTTTAAAAAAGAGATAAAAGCTGGAGAAGAAGTGAAATATCTCCTTACTCTGAGTTCGTCTGAGGCAACTTTGGAAGTCAATTGTGAGCTATCGGTCAAGAGAAATAAAAAGTTCGTATTAGCAAGTACGATTTTCTTGGAAATCGATCCCGCACTGAAACGTACTCAGTTTATTCCGAGTACGATCCCTTTGCATGATGTCCGTAAGGCGACCAGAAAAATTACTTCTCAAGCCAATTGTATCGGAGGTGTGCTTTCTTGTAAATGTATCAAGGGAGAGCTGGAGGAAATTAGAGGCAGAATTCTGTCCCTCCTTTTGACGGGAGATGAAGATTATTATAGTATGGTAAATGCGTTTCATACTGCAATGATTGTCACCAAGATCAAAGTAAAGTATTTCCTTCCTCTCAAGCCTAACGAGTTTTTCGTGGTTTCTACGAAAATTCCTGCAAAGCTTTTGGGAAAAACTACTCTACGCATTACCTTCTTTCAAAAGATCATAAACACAAAAGGAGAACTCTGTGTGGAGAGCGAGACAGAAGTCATTATGGCAGACAGTTCGACTAAACGCCCAAAGAAAACGACATTTCCTTTGGAATTGTGAGTGCCAACACATGAAGATGAATGGTCAGGATTTCCTGATCATTTTTTGAAACTTTGAAAGATTTATCTTATCCTAATTTCTCTCTGATGGCTTCAGAAATCTGTTTTCTGTTCCATTTTTTCTTTTGAAATTCGGCAACCGTTGTAATCAGATTTTTGATATTTTTTTTCTCTATCAACATTCCACTTTGCTCATCAACGAGTTCTGGAGTCGCTCCATCAGCGTATCAAATCACAGGGACTCCCATCAATAACGCTTCCGCCGTCCCCATTCCGAAACTCTCTTTGGTCAGGTTGATGAGAGCTTTAGCGTTGCGAACGACTTTTTGAGTCTCCTCTGGAGAGAGCCAGCCAAGAAAAACGATAGTATCGCCCGCCAGAGATTTTAAGTAAAGTTCATCAGGACCAGACCCTATCATCAGAAGCGGGAGTTTGAGATCATTGAATGCCTTGATAATCACATCACACTCACGCACAAAAGTCACGAGGCGACCGACACAAACAAAATATTCCTGAGGTTGCAAGTTCACACCCGCATAGTAAAAGGTATCGTTAATTTTGGGATAAGAAACTTTCCCCTCTATTCCGTAAATTTCCTTTGCTAACTGCTGAGTATAGCGACTATTGAAATATACCTCATCAAACTGAGTAAACTGTTTATCTCGCTTTTGCAAACGGGGAACGAGAAATTTGAACAGCTTTTTCTTTCGTCCTGTGAATTTTGCAAGATACTCGTCACGATGCGACCGAATGTATTGCATTGGGGAATGGAGGTAGAGTTTTATATACGGCTTCGCCAACTTGTGAACCGTATCATCCTGTCATAATGTTATGTTTTTCCCTATTGCAAATGAAGAAATCACTACCCTACTCGGTTTAAACTTGCGAACCTTACGAGAAAGGAGCTTCATAATTTGGGGATAAAAGACAATCAAATTACGATAATCAAACAAAGAAGAAAGCATCGGAATCTTTTTGCGAGAACACGTCGTGAAAATAGTAGTTATCCGCTTCGGGAGGGATTCGACCACTTCGATCTGCTTTTTTTTCTCTGTTCAGGGGATTTGGAGAGAAAGGGGAAGCAATAAGGAGTCATCTGCTATCATAGTAAAAACCTTCATCTCAGCATCGGGGTGAGATTTGAGTTCTTGTTGAATAAGATCTTTAAATACTTCTAAGGCTCCACCAGGATAGAGCCAATCGTGAATAAGTGCAATGTTCATACTTTCACGATAGGGATTCTTTGAGGGATTTCAAGTACTTTATTAAGAGGCTTCTACTAAAATTTCTAGTCTCTTGATAGAACTATTGATCAAAAGTTCCACCACCTCTGCATAATTTTTCCCCTGAGAAAGAAGAGATTTGGGGAGGAGGCTGGTAGCAGTCATACCTGGAAGGGTGTTAATTTCTAATACATATGCTTGATGATCTCTGATCATCATATCTACCCTAGCTGGCCCCCTACATTTAAGGGCATAGTAGGTCATTTTCGTAAATTCTTCTATCTCAGCTTTCAATTTTTCATTGGGGTATTCATAGATGGTCTCTTTGGATCCTCCTTGGGCATATTTACTCTGATAATCAAAAAATTCTCCCAAAAGCGGTTCAATTTTTATCGCAGGATAAACGATTCCATCAATAATAGGAACGGATATTTCTGTCCCCGAAATCGTCTCTTCTATGAGAGCTTCCTCATCTATCTGGAAAATTTCCTCAAGCACCTCAGAAAGCTCCTCAGGAGTAGTGACGAAATGTACTCCAACACTAGATCCTCCCGTATTGGGTTTTATCACCAAAGGAAGTCAGAATTTTTCTACTTCTGCTCGATGACAGATTTCTCCCTTTCTAATACTTTTCCCTTGAGGAGTCCTGATATCATAGGATTTAAGTACTCTTTTGGAAATATCCTTATCCATCCCCAAAGCACTACTCAATACGCCCGATCCAAGATAGGGAATCTCCAAACCTTCTAGAATCGCTTGGATATTTCCATCTTCGCCGAATTTCCCATGTAATGCCAAATACGCGAATTCTATTTCTGCTGTCTGGAGTTTGATAATTAATTCTTTGGGAGCATCAAAAACAAGGTCAATGACTTCATATTTCTCAGGATTGAGTTGTGAAATAATTTCTTGACCAGAAGCAAGGGATACCTCTCTTTCTGTACCGATCCCTCATCTGATCACACCAATTTTCAGCTTTTTGGTACTTTCCATACGTTTACTGATATACTATAAACCACTCATTTCAGACTGGAGTTGGTCAATCTGTGCTTGGAGTTCAGCTTTTCTTTGAGCATTACTATCGGTAGGAACAGGAGCTACTCCGCTTTCGTTATTTTGGCAAGATACCGCTATTTGTTGTGCCAGCAGTGCATAGAGCTGATTCATTTGATCTGTCACTTGTTGGCTGAGTCCAGCAATATCTATTTTAATTTCAGAGAGGTTTGTGGTCTCTATTTCTGATGGTCGAGAAGCAGGCAAGGTCGTTGCATTAGTTTCTCCGTCCGTTTCAATAAGGGTTGCAGGGTCAGAAGGAGTTTCTGTAGGGAGAGTTTGAGTTTCAGCATGCTGATAGTCTGAAACTGCTTTATCAGCGATTTGAGTAGCTACATTTTCTGGTATCCATTGGATCAAATAAGACTGATTAAAGACAGGGGTCAATCTTCGGTCATGGTATCCAAATCCAGACACGATGAGGAATGCGATAATCGCTACGAATCGGAAGAGAGTGGTTCGGAGGAAGGTTTTCATTTTTGTATAGGGTGAAAAGATAAAAAAATCTGTTCTATTACCCATAGAGAGTATGAAAAAAAAGAGAAGTTTCAAGGGAATTTAGAAACCGTGCATACATATGCTGAAAAAATCTATTGACTTTTAGTATAAAATAGTTATCATATACATACAAAATAAATATACATAATATATATATGAAAAAAATTAAAGAAGAAGAAGAAGAAAGACTTGCAATGATCGAAAGAGATTGTTGGTCCCTTGAAATTGACTATGCGGTTAGTATGGCTACTCTCTTGCTTATGCGTAAGTCTTTCTTAAGTTGTATGGAGATGCAAGAGAAGAGTATGGGACGATGCTTCAAAAATCTCTTGAATTAATTCTGGTAAACCAGTAGAACGACTATCAAATTTGGCATAATGTTACTTTTGTGTGGTTATTTTCATAAAAATTGGTCAAGAACTTTAAGTTTTCTCTTCTTTTTTAATCATCTATGTAAATTAGCTTTCTGTTTCACATGAGAAAATGTA
>JAISKI010000002.1 GCA_031261265.1 Candidatus Peribacteria bacterium | reverse complement strand
TTCCATGTGTTTGCTTGATAACTACACAATAAGGATTATCACCTTTTTTTGAAGAGAAAAATATTAGTAGATAAAAAAAGAAACAGCCCCATAAGTTTAGGGCTGTTTTATTAATTTATGCGAGGTTATTTGGTCACACTTTTCCAGAGCATCAAGAGGATGTTTCCTCTGAGTTCTAACATATCAGGATTAGAGATGAAATTCATAATCCCTGCCTTTTTGAGTGCCTGTAAATGTCTAGTATAGTAGGTTTCATCACCTGGCTGAGTAGCATACGTAGTCCCTCGGAGAAGTCTGGAGAGGATAGTCCCTACTTCTGCTCTGGTAATAGAGTTTTTAGGGAAGAAGTTATCTTGAACTTGGATTCCATCACCATGCATTCCCATCAGACCAAGTTCACAGGATTGAATGATATAGGGTTGCAGTTCGGTAGGTACTTCAGAAACATCTTGGAATTGAGAACACTCTAGTTTTGAAGTAGTAGGAGTTTTTTGAAAGAGTTTGATAGCATACGTAGAGATCATTTTTGCCATTTCTTGTCTAAGGATAGCATCGGAGATCCTTGCTTCTTCATAGGTAGAAGCGGTGGTGATTCCGTAGCCTTTAGCTCGCTCGTAAGCGGTTTCGTAGAGAGTTTTTGTAGAGTCTTCTTTGTCTGGAGCGTTATGTTCTACTTCTGCTTCACATTCACCATCATAGTAGCTTGGCGAAAAGTCCCCATTCGGACAATTATCTTTCGTTAAGCTGGTACCGCCACCTCATCAGCTCGTACTTGGAGCGGGAGCACAGTCGGCTAGTCCTCCATCGGTAATGGTTCGTCCTTTATCAGTTATCAGTTTATTATGTCCTGCTATACCTGCTTCTCTATTAGTGATATTGCAGCCTCCATATTTGGTAGGGCTTGCTCAGAAGTTCAGTCAGCTTTGCACATTCTGTGCTGACCATCAATTAAGGATTTGATTATAATTGTAGGTAGAAAGAGCTGAATCAAGAAACATACCAGATATGTTTACTACACCTGTTATATTCCAGTTAGAAAGGTCTTTATCAAAAACCAATGCTCTATCAAACATTCTCTCCATATCCACCCCACTACCAATCTTTCGCATAGAAATATCTTGATTAAAACTCTGAGTTCTTGTGAACATTCCAAACATAGTGGTTACCTTACTTACATCCCATTGATTTAAAGGTTGATTAAAATCCTTTGCTCATCAAAACATTCCGAACATATCTTCAACATTAGACACATCCCAAGTATTTAAAGGCTGATTAAATGACATATTTCCATCTGCTATTGTTCAACCTCAACTATTAAACATATTTTTCATAGTTATTACTCTATTTGTATTCCAATTATCCAAAGGTTGATTAAAACTACTCGCTCAGTAAAATGTTTGTTGTAAAGTAGTAATATTCTCTGTCTTGAAGTGATTGACAGGTTGATTGAAACTACTCGCTCTTTGGAACATATAAACCATTCCATTTCCAGTTAGACTATCCGTTTGCCATCCACTCAATGAACCATTGAAGTTTGTTGCTCAGTAAAACATACTTGCCATCGTTGTCACATTACTTGTATCCCAATTACTCAAATCGCCATTAAAATTTGTTGCTCCACGAAACATATTTTCCATACTAAAAGTTGTTCCTGTAAATACTGGGATATCATTCCCTACACTTTGTAGGTTTTCACAGCCATAAAAAGCATTTGCCATATTCGTCCATTGAACATCTCCCCATTGGTCTACACTCAAAATTTTATTTCTATCTCTTTGGTTATTAAAGTAAATTCTTGGGAAATTCCCTCTGATTTTTACCTCTTTTACTCCTCCTGTAGCATAGGGATGGCTCACTACTGGTGCAGTACCACTATAATTATCGATAACTCCATCTCCCCAATCTATCTCAAAATTATATCCAGTACCTACCGTTGGAATTCTGATAGTATATTCATCGGTACTTCCTGTACTCAGATTTCTCGTATCTCGCGTGGTAATGAAAGGAATAAATACTAACCAAGTATCTATCCAGTTTACTGTAGCTACGGTGCTTCCTGTATTCCCTGCAGTATCGATGAAATGGAAAGTAAAGCTTCCATTTTCGGTGAAGAGGTACGAGGTGCTAGCACTTGTAGTATTGGTGACGGTGACAGGCCTATTACATCTGGCTAAGGTAGCAGTCACATTTCCAGTAGTCGGACTCGTGGTAGTAAAGTCTAGTTCACAGATAGGCATCCGCAAATCCTTTACCTCTACATGTACGGTAGCTCCTGTAGTATTTCCATAGATGTCTTGGATAGTAATGGTGACAATTCCCGTACCCTGAACTTTCCCTTCTAGGAGACCATTTGCAACACTTACGACACCTGTATTGCTACTTGTCCAAGTGATTCAGTTGATCGGATCTTTGATGGAGTCAAAGAATGTCGGCAATATCGTGGTAATGAGTTGCTCTGTGGGATGTATCCCTCCTGTGGTGAGCGTTAGTGTGGTTCCTGTTTTATTGAGCGTCACTTTGAGTCCGTTGGTGGGATCGGTTGGATTGTAGGCAAGAACTCCTGCATTGACGGCCTTGGAAGCGGTGCTTGTGGGGTCGAGATTGATTACCGTTCCTGAGTTTGCACCAAGGGGATTAACAGTGGAATTTTTACTTGGGTCAGCATTATTTCCCTGTTTGGTGAAGTAAGGGTAAGCTCCTTTGATGGCGGTGAAGTCTACTTGATAGTTTCCGTTTCCTAGGTCAGAGAAGGAGTAGCTTCCCGTGCTAGTGGTTTGAGTTCAGGTGAGAAGCTGGTAATTTCCACCTGACATTAAGTACAGGTTTACGGTTTTGGAGGGAAGTAAGGTATCTGCTCAGCTGTAGATTCCATCTGCATCGGTATCGAGGAAGGCGATCCCTCTGATTTCTCCTACTTGAAGCGTAGCTCCTACTCTGGTTCCGTTAGCGAGTCCCGCACTACCAGCTTGAAAGTAGTAGTAGGGCATAAAGTCGTTTACAGATCAGAGTTTTTCTGGGTTGAGATCTACGGTGGTTGGGGTTTCATCTACGACATAATCGAAGGTGAGTGTGGCTTTTTCTCCTGGTGCGATACCTGCAGTGTTGATGATTTTGATCATGGTTGCATTGGGGATATTGGTCGTGTAGGTTGCAGTTTGATAGTTGCTAGCGTTTGTAGCGTCTGCACTGTAGGTAAGCAAATAATTAGTAGCTTTAGTCGCTGTCACATCGTTTCCATCTTTGTCGATGACCATAATTGTTGGGGCATTTCAGAGCTTCATATTTCGACTGAAACCCGTGGATTGGAAGTTTGGTCAGAAGTTATTTCCTGCACGAGGAATTGGAAGATAGGTGTCGATTTCCATGACGGTATCATCCCTTTGATTGATGAATTCTACGGTGTAGACTCCGTTTGAAGAAGGGGTGAAGGCTACGGCAGTATTGGGTTTAGTCGGATCGTAGGGAAGTTGTTTGGTTCCTCCGTTAGGGATGAGGTAGGTGGAGATACTCAAGGTTTTATTTTCAATAACGGTTAGGGTTCAGAATCCTGATTTTAATATTTTTTCTGTTTGATTCCCATTATTATTCACATCATAGGTATCTACTGTCTCATATCAGTTATTTCATTCGTTATCTCCATAATAGGTACTTGCATTATTTGCTGTCATGAAAATATAGTCTCCCCAATCATAGAATCTTGCATCAGATCAAATATCAGTAATTATATCTATTGATACAGTAACATCGGGAGATGTTTGATTGGTAAAATACGATCCAATCTCTGTTTGTGGCTGGATAGTAATAATTTCTTCTCAAAGTGAAGTTGTATATTTACCAGTCAGATATACTATTGGAATACCATTTTGGATTACTTCGATAGAAGATTCATCCATAGTTATTCCTGGGATTTCCCTGAGATAGAGTATTGGATTAGAATACCCATGTATCTGTCTGTGGGTTCCCGCTCCATTAAATGACTCTGATGATTTTAATGCTATACTAATCGTATGACTTTCACCTGCAATTATTGTTGTATTTGGTACTACTAATCAGGCTTTTAGTCCTGCTGTAGGATTGCTAATAACCTTATAGGACACTGATGCAAGAGAATTTGGATCAATATTCCCACTACCATCTTGCGACCATGTCTGACCAGTCACCGTAGCATTCAGAGTTCATGGAGTTAGGCGACCTAGAAGATAATTTGGTGTATTTCTATAATAGTAATCAGTACTTGGTGATGAGGGAGGTAGGAGAATATCTCCTGTGATATCTCCTAAATAAGCTTTCGCAGATTTAAAATATTCTCCTATAGGCAATCATAATGAAGTAATTGAAATACGATATCAACGCTTCTTCATCACGATAGCAGATTGAGGAATAATCTCAGATCATGTGGCCGTTCCTGTCAAACCCGATCGGGTTTCTCGTTCGTAAAACATCGGAGCTACTCCATTGGTAGTTGAAAAAGCTAATTCTATGACTTCATATCCTGTCCCTATTTCGTAAGACATTCGTTGGTTAGTTTTTGGTATAGGATCATTATTTAGAATACTGAAACTAGGTCATTTAATATAAAAATCTGGTGAAATATTGGGATTATACTCATTATTAGCACCTCTAAGAGTAATTTTATTCGGTATGGTACTTGGATCAAGAATTTGAACAGATTGAGGAGCTATAGTAATGCTTCTGATAGTACCATCATATTGCTCAGCTTCTAATACAATATTACTGGGAGTAACATAGGTACCAGGAGCTACACCTGATGAACTCAGATTCAGTGCAAAAGATCCCATATTATTGTTATATACATTGTTTCTTTCAAAAATTACTAATCCTGATTCTGTATGTATTTCGTAGGTATATTGACTAGACGCAATACTGGAATAGACAGACACAATTGAAAATTCTGGTGGATAGTAATAATATAACCTCATTTTTTTATTGTACCTACTAACATATAGTGCATGAGTATATCGTGTAGTACTACGAAAAGTAGTATCTGGAAGTTGTGGAGTATTATCGCTCGATTTATGCAAACTATAAGTTCGATTCGCCTTTGCTTCAATATCCATAGAAAGCTCTTGTTGTAGTATTCCATCTGTAATAGTACTAACTGTAATGGCACCTGTAAGTGTCATATTTGTATAAACAACTGCTTCATCTGTAGCAAAAGCTAACCCTCTAATTTCTATTTTTGTAGCCGAAGGATTAAGTTTATATTCTAAGTATCCACTATTAATGGAGGGATAATAAGTTTGGCTAACTGGTTTACTCGTTACAGAATCTAAAACGAGTTTCATTTCATTATTGGCTTCAACTTCAAGTGTAGCGTTTGTAACGGTTAGTACTGGATATTTCACAAATTTAAATCATTCGGAAAGTTGAATTCTAACCGTTTTATCAGGAGATGAAGTTCATCAAAAATCTGCAATAATAACTGCATTTTTTATATCAGTTGTGGAAGTCGTTGCCACATTCCATCAAATACTTGGATCATATTCTGGGATATTAATAGAGATACTCCCACTGGTGATAAGTGCTGTCGGAGAAAGGTCGTTAAGTGCCTCAGTAGGTTCATCTGATGTTGCTAGCCCCTCTTCCGACCCTACACTTGTGGGGTCTCCCTCTCCCCTAGCAGGGAGATCAACAGAAGGATTCTCTTTGTTATCCTCTGACGGTGTTTCATCGGAGTCCTCAGCAGTATCTTTATCAGTATTCTCTTCATCTACGTCAGAAGCATTTATACCTTTATCATCAATGTCTCATCCAATGTTGGCTTCTCCCTCTTCAGGAAGTGTAGTTTCTGTATCAAGGTTGGAAGTATCAGAGGTATCTGTTGTTTCTTCTATTTCTAGTGTATTATACAAGATAATCTCTTCTTCCTGATTTTCCTTAAATGCAGAAAAAGTAAGAACTGAAATGGCTAGTACAAGCAGACTGAGAATAGAGATCTTTTTCATTTTATGCCTAAATAGTATATAAAATTTCTACCTCTAAGTATACCCCAAAATTTTTTCTCGTCAAAAAATCAGCTACTTTTTCATGCACTTCACCTTGGATTTCTTTAAATAGTTCTATATATATATGGACATTATATTAATACGACATATTATACATCATAAAAGCCCCTCTCCAAAAAAAAGAAAACAAAAAGAGATGAATTTCTTGCATTTCTCAAAAAAATCCTTATTATATTTCTCGTAATCATACTTTTATATGATTTTGAGAAATGAACTTCAAAAAATTCACTCAAACCTATAACGAACTTTATCCTCTCTCTCTTCAAGAAATTAGGCTTCAAGAGAAGAATTTTGCAGTACAACAGCTACATAGTCGAACTAAAAAATGACGACTAATTGCTCTAACAAAAGGACGATGGATACATCCAAAGACCTTGCAAGAAGTTTGAATTGGAGCAGTGATCGCAAATATGCTTTATGAACCCTCTTATCTCAGTTTGGAATGGGCATTAAGATATTATAACCTTATTCCAGAAGGAGTGTATCAGTACACTTCTTGTACTACCAAAAAAACGCAAACCTCTACGCTCTCCGTGGGAAAATTTTCTTATCGTTCTTTACATCCTCGTTGGTACTGGGGATATGACTTGCATACCCTAGGAAGATACCCCACTGTCCGCATTGCTTCTCCTGAAAAGACCCTTTGCGATTACCTCTACTTTCATCACGAAATCACCAGTTCAGAAGATTTTGAAGAACAGAGGATTAATGTATTGGTCTGGCAAGACATAGCTTCTAATGACCTCCTGACACAATATGCTTCTCGTTATCCAAAATCCGTTCAGAAAAGAGTTCAGTTTTTTTTAGATTATCTCCATACTACCGATGTTTAGTTTATCACAAATCCTTTCTTACTATCCAGAATTTTCTCCTGATAGAGCAGAATCCTGTCTGAGAGAATATCTGCAATATAAAATTCTCAAAAGTGTATTCGCTTCTCCACAAGGTACATCACTCAGATTTATTGGTGGTACCGCTCTGAGAATCGTCTATGGAAATACGAGATTTTCCGAAGATATTGATTTCGATAATGACGGAACGCTTTCTTTTGATGATTTTAATCTCTTAGCTGAACATGTACAAAAAGATTTGGAGCATGAGGGATTGGAAGTCAGAATGAGAACCATCAAAAAAGGAGCATTCCACTGTCATATTAGCATTCCCTCATTGCTCTATGAAAACAATTTATCCCCTATGAAGACGCAAACGATTCTAATTCAAATTGATACTACTTCACAGGGATATCAATATGCACCTACCTCCTATTTTTTGAATAAATTTGATGTACAAAGTACTATTTTAACCGTTTCTCCTTCTTTGCTTTTATCTCAAAAAATATTTGCCTGCTTTACGAGGAAAAGAACCAAAGGAAGGGATTTTTTTGATATCGTTTTCCTTTTAGGAAGAACTCAAAAACCTGATTACGAATTTTTACAACAAAAATTAGGAATATCTACCCCAGAAACCGTAAAAAAGTATCTTTTAGAAAAAGCTGAATGAATAGATTTTGCCACCCTTCAACGCGATGTCCAGCCTTTTCTCTTTAATCCTAATGACCAGTCTGTCCTCCTCTTTCCACAAATTATCCAGCAAACCACTTTCGCATAAAAGGATCATTACTTCCTCTTCCCCCTCTTTTTTCCAGACTTTTTACCACCAGAGACAGGTTTCTTTTTCTTTCCCTTTTTTTCTGCTACTAACGGAATATACACCTCATCTTTTACGCTTTCCCGACCCCCAAGAGCCAATCCATAGAGGAGAAAAAACGGATAGACAATCATTCTATCTACCAAACTATGCAAGACCATTCCTTCACCGCACAGCCCAATTAACCCAATCCCAAACCCGATCAAACTCCACCAGAGAAATTTCTGATACGAGGACTTTTCCGTAGTACGATATATTCGCACCATCTTCGCCGTATACCACAAGATGAAAGCCAGCATTGCAAGCCAAAAAAGCAGACCTATCACTCCGTATTCCATCAGAATTTGAAGATATTGATTTTCTGGATTGAAGCCATAGGTAGTAATACTATGTTTTTCATTGATCGCCTGAATCGCCTCACATCTCACATTTCCCTCCGCATCATAGCACAGTTGATGGGAAGCGGGGCCCGAATATCCTGCTCCTCGCCCGATGAATAGTTGTTCTTTCGCTAAATTTCGTCCCTCCTGCACCAATACTAAGTGTCCCGTGTTAGAATGTTCCCTCGCAAAGAATGCCGTCCCCAAATAAGCAATAGCTCAGACACTCAATACTCCTAGAGCTAAAATCCCTCGCAACCACTTTTTTAAAGCTTTTCGATGCAAGAGTAAGACTACAGCTACCACTTCCACGGCGAAGATAGCAATCCCCGCTCTAGACCAGGTAGAAAATACCAAAAGCCCAAAAATAATGAGATACCAAATCTGATTTTTGATACTCTTTTTTCTTAGCCATCCCAATGCAAAAAACGGGAAAAACGCTACTAACCAAAAACCAAAACTAATCGGCCTCTCAAAGAGGAATTGATTCCTAACATAGCTACCAGGAAAACGTGGATTGACGAGAGTATAATAAGCTGAAGGCGGCCTGACTCCAATAGTCCCTTCATAATTGAGTCCATCATAGCCAAAATGCCTCAACACATTAGGAGAAAAATACACTACTACCCACCAAATAATCCCCCCTCGTAAACATCGGATCATCAATTTTTTATAGAGTTGAAAAAGCTCTTTATCCTTTTCTGTAAACACTAACACTCCCAGACACGCCCCCAATCCAAAGATGAAAAAAGGAAGCAGATCGTATTTGAGCGAGAGAACAAAAGCTGAAAGTCCCACCTGTTGAACCACCACTGCAAGCAGAAAGAAAACAACCGCAGAAATTACAAAAAGCAGAATAAACTGGAGTAAGGCATGTTTTTTGAGAAAAGTTCGCCGATGATCAGTAGTTTTCCACTCTTTCCACCGTTTGGAGACTTGTGTCACTGCCACATAGCACACGGCAACAAGCAAGAGAAGCAGAATAAATTCCTTCCACATCCAAACAGCAGTCCAAATCCCTCCATCTCGTCCTAATTGGAAAGTGACGAACGTCTGGAGAAAAAATTGAAGCAACAGTCCAATCAGAAAGATTTTACAAAGCAGAACCAGTCGATACTTAAAATTGCAGAGATTCATGGCGGAAATTGAGTACAAAGTAAAGGAAGTCCATCTGCTTTTGTTTTTCTTTTTCTCTGGTAGTATAAAGTTTAGGGTCGCTTTTGCAAATAAAAAAAAGAGGGAAAATCCCCTTGCAATTCGAAAGCAAATAACTATACACTCACTACTGCATTCAGAATTTTACAACTTTATTACTTGTTCATTATCGATGAAAACTAAATCATTTATGAATGAAATCATTGAGAAATCACCAAAAGACCTCGTGGCAATGAGAAAAAAACTCAGAAACGAACTTTTTGCTCTCAAAATGAAAAACGAAATCCGTGGGCTTAAAGAAACTCACAAACTCGGAGAAATCAGAGTACAAATTGCAAGAATCAATACGGTTTTACATTCTAAATTGGCGAACTAATGACCATTATTGGAGATAAAAACATCAAAGAACTCATCGGAGAAGTCGTAAGCGACAAAATGCAAAAAACTCGTGTCGTGATGGTAAAGAGTGTACAAATGCACCCCATTTACAAAAAAAGATTTGTAGTCCGCAAAAAATACTATGCACACGATGCAGAAAATGCAAGCAAAATTGGAGATACTGTAAAAATCAGAGCTATTCCACCGTTAAGTAAACTCATCAGGTGGGAGATTGTGAAATAATGTAAACTTTTAATTCTTGTAGCTTAAAAAACAATGCTAAAACAGGAAAGTATGGTAGTAGTTGCGGACAATACGCAAGCTAAAAAAGCCAAAATCATCAGAATAATCAAAGGAAACGCTCGCACAGGTACGATCGGAGACAGAGTGGTAGTAGCTGTAAAAGATGCTTCTCCTACTGCTTCTGTAAAAAAAGGACAGGTAGTACCAGCAGTGATTGTTCGTGTAAGAAAGGAAATAGCTCGCCCAGACGGGACATATGTACGTTTTGGAGATAATGCGGTAGTACTTTTGACCAAAGACACCAAAGGAAATCTCAATCCTATTGGAAAGAGAGTATTCGGACCTGTAGCTAGAGAGCTTCGTGATTTGGGTTGGAGAAATATTACCAACATGGCAGAAGAAGTAGTATAAAAATCATTACAACTGACATAATAAAAAGAGATAACTTACCTCTATAGGTTGTCTTTTTTTTTAGTATATAGGAAATTCAAAGTTTTGAAAATGGGAGATTGAGGAACAACCCCCTCTTCCGTCGTCCTCATCGGATAGGGACGAGCCCTCTCCCTACTTGTCCTCCTCCCTCTCCCCCTGATAGGGGTAAACTCTGTGTTCTCTTCTCATTGTTTATTCATAAAAAATAACAAACCAACACCACACTTTTCTTGTGAACCTCTACTCTTCCTTTCCACAACATTTTTTATACTTTTTCCCACTGCCACAGGGACAAGGATCATTAGGTCTGATTTTTCTCTTGGAAGATGGCAAAAGATTTTCAGAGGGTTCAGAAGATGGTAGAGGATCAGCTTTCTCTCCATCTACCTCAAAAATTTCCACCCCATCTTCATCAGAGAAAAGGAGTTTTCTCTTATCATCTCCCCCTAAAGGCACAATTCCATCAGCAGAATAAATCTGACCAGGCTGAGCAGAGACTCTCACATTTTGACTAGCAGACTTGAGCTTTGCCAAAAGATCAGGATTCTTTTCTACTGCCTCGATAATCTGCAGTTGAGCCTGTTGCTGCTGAGCGATAGTCATAAAATCCAATCTCATCAAAAAAGTGCTAGTATCAACTTTAATAGTAGTGAGCAAATCTTGAAATTTTTCAAAACTCTCTTTTTTGTACACGATCAGCGGATCAAGCTGAGCATAGCCCATAAATCCCACTTTATCTTTCAAATACTGCATTTCATCAATATGGGCCACCCAAAGTTTATCGATCACCTGCAAAGAAACATCTCTAAAGATATTGAAAAGCAAATGCTGATCCAAAGTTGAAAAAGCTGACTGAAAATATTCTACCAACCTCAATTCCAAGATCTCGTTCAAAGATTGATAATTCAATTTTAGATATTCTTCCTTTTGCTGATTCGTCAAAGCTAGCCCAAATTCCTTATTCAGTACCTCAATTAAATCCCCGATTCCTTGCTCCGTATTTTCTCACGCTTGAATCTGTGTATTGAGCACCTCTTGAGCATCCAGCAGAAATTGTTTTTCACTTTGAGAGATCCATTCAGTCATCTTCTCCTCATCCACACTAGCCTCAATAATGGAATCTCTGGTATGATAAATATTTCTTCTCTGCTTATCGATCACGGAATCATAGTCAAACAAATGCTTTCTACTGCTAAAATGCCATGCCTCTATCTCCTTTTGGGACCTGGTAATAGCTGTAGTAAACTGACTTTGCGTCAATTCAAGGCTACCAAGCTCTTCTTTGGAAAGCAAGAGTCCCGCCATTGATTTAATCCTTTCTCCACCCATTTTTCTCATCAAGGTATCGTCCAAAGCTACAAAAAAGACAGAAACTCCAGGATCTCCTTGTCTACCTGCACGTCCTCTGAGCTGGTTATCGATCCTCCTAGATTCATGTTTCTCAGTCCCGAGGATGAAAAGTCCATAATGAAAATCTTTCAGAGTCCACGCTTTCCCAATATTTTCAAAACTGAATCTTGCATATCGATCCGTCACCTCCTTCTTTTTTGTATTAAATTGTAAAGTGAGTTTCACTCCGTTTTTTTCAATTCCCGCTTTCATCAAATTCTCCACTTCCTCATCACTCAGCTCTCGCACCGTTTTCAAGCCCTCTAAGGTAAGTGCATACTCCACTTGAGAATACACCATAGCTTGCAGGCTCTCTTCTCCTTTTTCTATCAGTTTTTTTGCCCATGTAGCATAATTCTGAGCGAGTTTTTCATTTAATCCCGTTTCAAGTTTGATATCCGTACCACGACCTGCCATATTTGTAGCAACTACTACAGATTTGTATTTCCCAGCATTGGAAACGATATGAGCCTCCTGCTCATGAAACTTCGCATTCAAAACGTAATGCGTAATTGCATCTTTCTCCAAAATTCTAGAAACATATTCAGAGGTAGCAATATCCGCCGTACCAATGAGAATAGGCTGTCCAATTTCATGATAAAATTTAATATATTCTTTCACAAATTTCCGTTTTGCTCCTTGATCAAAATACACTTTATCATTTTTATCCACTCTGATCGTCTCTCTATTGGTTGGCACGATGATCACTTCGAGTTCGTAAATTTTTTGGAATTCTTCCGCCTCAGTAGCAGCCGTTCCCGTCATTCCTGCCAGCTTTGTATACTGTTTAAAAAAATTCTGATAAGTAATAGTAGCCATCGTCTGAGATTCACGCTGGATTTGTACTTGCTCTTTTGCTTCGATCGCTTGGTGAAGTCCTTCACTAAATCTTCTGCCTGGCATGGTTCTACCCGTATGTTCATCTACGATCAAGACCTCTCCATTACTCACGATATAATCAATATCTCTCAGATATACTGCTTTCGCTCTCAAAGCATTCTCAATATGATGAATTTCTTCAAATCCCATATCCTTGTAAATGTTTTCCACATGCAAAATCTCCTCCAATTTTCCGATTCCTTTTCCACTCAAAGCAGCAGTTTTTGTCTTTTCATCAATATAATAATCTCCATCTTCTTCCTGATCTTTGATATCTTCATTCATCAATTCATTCAAAAGTCCTTTTGACACTTTCTTTTTATTGCTACAAGGTTGTAAAAGATTCACAATATTCGCATAGTAGGTATATTTTTCTGTAGCTTCTTCCCTCGCCTCTGAAATGATCAAAGGAGTCCTCGCTTCATCTACCAAAATGGAATCAATTTCATCCACAATCGCAAAATTCAGCGGTCTCCATACCACATTTCTCCTATCCATCGTTTGGACCAGATTGTCACGCAGATAATCAAATCCCAATTCAGAATTTTCAACATAGGTAATATCTTTACTATATTCCTCTCTTCTTCTCTGCAAAGGAGTTCCCTTTACCACACTTCCAACCGTCAACCCTAACCATTGATACACATACCCAATCCACTGAGCATCACGAGAAGCCAAGTAATCATTCACCGTCACCACATGCACTCCTTTCCCAGACAAGGCATTTAAATACACGGGTGCCGCTGCCACCAAAGTTTTTCCTTCTCCTGTCTTCATTTCTGCGATTTTTCCCTGATGCAAAATAATTCCTCCGATCAGCTGAACATCATAAGGAATCATATTCCAGATTTGTTTTTCTCCTTTCACTTCCAATTCTGATCCCATCATCCTTTTACAAGCTTGTTTCACCACAGCAAAAGCCTCTGGTAAAAGCTGATCTAAACTTTCTCCTTTTTGGTATCTGGATTGAAATTCTGGGGTTTTAGCTTTAACTTCTTCATCACTCAACGAGTCGTATTTTGCGTCCCATGCATTAATCTCTGGGATGAGAGGAGCGATAGCATCGAGCTGTTTTTGATTATAATCTCCTACAATGAGGTTGCTAATTCGTTTTAACATTTGAGTATTTTTAACAATAATAAAATGCAGTATTTTCGATCAATTTTTATTTATATGAAAGTGAAGAACTAAAGCAACGGAAAAATAGAGGAAAAATGAACCAACCACAAAGAGAGATATCACGTTAAAAAATATCTTAGCTCAACGAAAAAATCACGGCCTCAGGAAAAGACTTCTGAAGAAATGCAGAAACCTTTTCAGACTGATCTGTACTGATCCAAAGCAGCTTTTCTTCCTTTTTTTCCACAGCATTTTCCACCAGAGTATAACTCTGAAGATAATTCATCCTTTTAATTTCCGTAGCGAGTTTAGCCTTGAGGAGTCAGGTGATGAGTTTTTTTAGTTTTCTTCAGTCATTGGGAAAGGTAATGAGCATTTGGGGTAATGAGTGAGTAAATATTGTTTGTATAGTAGGGATTTTGATAGGAATTTCTAGGGATTTATTGTATATTTCGTTTGGTATTATCTACGGCACATTTCCGATTTCCAGATTTTCACCTTTCTCGGATTTCTCCCACAGAAAAAAGGCAGACAGACCGCATTAAAGAAGATGAGTTTGTAGTGGGAATTTGTAATACATAAAGGATTTAGTTTTGTTAAGCATAGGAGGCATTCCCTCTTACGTCTGTCTCTAATCTTTCTACTTCATAAGCAAATTTCTCAAGGGCTTTTTTTTCTTGCTTCAGTAGATCTCAAAATCCAAGTTTTGTATAAATAATCTCAGATAATTCCTTATCTTCTCCTGTTTTTGGTCTAGCACCTCTATAATAGCTATCTAATGCTTTTTTGAGATCTTCCAGAAATTTAGCAGGACTTTTAACATCTAGCGTGTGCACGGTTTTTACATTCTCTGGAGGAATGGATTGAGTGTAGGTTATCTTATCAGCACTATTTTTACTATAATCCACTTCGTGATATTTGAGATGGTATTTCCCCTCTTTTTTATCTTTCCAAACATAAAAATCTAGCTTCATAGTTTTACTTGCAGATTCGTAATGAAGTTTCAGTAATTTCTCAGCGTTGAGTGGAGTGAGTTCTTTTTTGTCGGTGGCTTCTGTTATCTCCCAATATTTCAGATGTGGGGTATCAGAAACTTTTTCGACTCCTTTAGTTGTTGTCATAGGTATTTGTGATTAGCAGGTAAAAGGCTACTCTAAGTATAGCTTTTTTGTTCTGTTTTGTCAATTTTTCCCTCTATAATTCATTGCTGTCCAAATAAAAATCAGATTATAGGAATTAAAAAAGTGCTTGTTGGATTGGTCCATACCTAGCATATTGTGAGATTGTTGTTAGGTTTTGGGGCGTTAGCCCCAAAAGAT